>JAAYCX010000012.1 GCA_012729555.1 Acidobacteriota bacterium | reverse complement strand
TGCCCGCTACTCGCCCTCTTCCTTCTTCGTATCCTTGGCGCTCTTTCGCTTGCGGGGCGTCGTGGTCTTTTTCGCGGCGGTCCTGGCCCTCGTGGCCCTACCCGTCGTGGCGGTGCCCGTCTTCCTCCGGGTCCGCGGCTTGGGCTTCGGATCTTCGGCCGCGGCTTCGGATTCAGGTTCCGTTGCTTCCGCTTCCCCGGCATCCGGTTCGCCGGCTTCGGGCGCGGGCGAGCCGTCCTCTTCCGGATCGCCGGCATCCGGTTCGCCGGCCGTGGGCTCGGCTTCGGCTTTTATGGCCGGCGGGGTGGAAACGGGCTCCCCCGGCTCCTCCGGAGAGGCCTCGGCATCGCGCCGCACCAGGAGTTCGGTCTCCTCCGCGCTCTCCGTCTCTTCCGCATCCAGGGGCAACCCCGCCGCGGGCGCCGGTTCGGCGTCCGTCTTGGGGAAGCGGTCTCCGGGGAAGATGCGCAGGATCCCCTGCCGGTTGCGTTCGACGTGGAGCAGGCCGTCCCGGTGCGCCTGGCGCACCAGGTCGTAGATGCTCGAGATCCCGTACTGGTGTTCGTCGAACGGGGGCTGCAGCGACCGGATCATCTGCTTGAAGGTGCGGAGGTACATCGGCCAGTGCGGCCGGGACCTGGAATCCCGCAACGCTTCCTCGAGCGCCCGGATCGCCTCCGGGGCCGGGAGGGACGGTTCGACCGGCCCTTCTTCCGCAGGCTCGCCGTGCGCAGGCTCGCCGTGAGGCTGACCTTCGGCCGCCGCACGAGGCGCGGCCTCGGCCTCGGCCGGGGGCGCGCTCTCGGGCGCGCTTTCGGGCGCCACGGATGCCGTGCTTTCGGCCGCCGAGCGTTTCTGATCCCTCGTCTCCTTCAACTCCACGAGCAGGCTCCGGTCCACCTGCTTGAGGTGGATGGCCCCGGCGTCGGCCAGCTTCTGGACGAAGTCACGGAAGCTGCTGACCCCGTAGTCCCTTTCGGAAAAGGTGGAGTCGAGCTGCAGCAGGGTGCTCTTGAGCAGCCCCAGCTGGGGGGAGACCTCCCGGTCGGAGAGGATCTTCAGGGCCCGCCGGATCAGCGGGAGCGCGCTCTGCAGCGACGTGGAACTCGAGACCTGTGTCCGCCCCGAGGACCTTCTCGCCCCGGACTGCACGCCGATGAGGTTTTCGTACGCGATGAACTCGTGGCAGTTTTTCTGCAGGATGACGCTGGTAAAGGCGCGCCCCCCGACCACGAACACCATCTTGTCGTACTGCTTGAGTTTCTCCACCAGTGCGATGAAGTCGCTGTCGCCGCCGACGATGACGAAGGCGTTGATGTGCGCCCGGGTGAAGGCCGTTTCCAGCGCGTCGAGCGCCAGCGCGATGTCGGCCCCGTTCTTGTCGCCGCCGG
The DNA here is from genome assembly GCA_012729555.1 of Acidobacteriota bacterium. Classification (NCBI taxonomy): domain Bacteria; kingdom Pseudomonadati; phylum Acidobacteriota; species Acidobacteriota bacterium. Next base: position 213,993 of record JAAYCX010000012.1, on the reverse strand, counting down.
GGGTCAGGTTGCGCTGCACCATCTGGATGGCGTGCTGGGTCATGGCGCGGCTGAAATCCTCCGCGCGCTTCCAGTCGCCGTAGGCGATCTTGGTGATGACCTCGCCCTTTTCCTTGATGGCTTCGAGCACCGTGCCCACGTCGAAATTGCGGCCGAGCGATTGCTTCACGCCGATGGCGATGTTGTCGAAATCGATAAATACAGCTATCTTCAGTCGTTCTTCGTTTGCATTATTCATAATTTGCCTATCCATATAGATTACATCATTCCGCGGCAGAATTCGATGCATAGTTTCGGTCCGTCCGGATCCGGTCCGGACGGCGCTCCCGCCTCATTCCCGCGCTCGCGACAGGCCGCCCGGAACCTTCCAGAGGAAGGCGGCGCCCCCGAGGTTGCACACGAGCATCAGCGCCGAGGTGGCCAGGGAGATCACCAGGCCGGAATCCCGCGGGACCCCCGCCAGAAACAGGGCCTCGACATAAACCCACTCGCGCACCCCCATCCCGTTGAGCGTCACGGGGAGCATGGTGGCCAGGGTGACGAGGGGGAACAGCGCCGCAAAGGATACCATATCGACGCGGTGGCCCGAGGCCAGGACCACCTGGTGGAATATTCCGAGGACCAGCGCGGAGTTCAGGAAGGAGTAGGCCGTGACGCGCCAGACCGCCCCTTTCCCGACCTCCTCGAGCGCGAGCGCCCGGTGAAAATCGCCCAGGTAACCCAGCGCTTTGCGGGCCCGGGGGGCGCGCACCCGCTCCTCCAGTTTCCGGCGGATCGTTCCCCCCTTCAGGACCAGGGCCAGGACGGCCGCGACCCCTGCCCAGGCGCCGAGATAGAGGGTTCCGAGGGGGAGCCCGTTCCATGCGAAGGGGCGCAGGCCGATGGCGATCGACCCGTACAGAAGCAGGGTGACGAGACCCGCCGCGCGGTCCTGCAGGACCGAGGCCAGCCCCTGCAGCAGCGGCTTCCCGGCTTTCCGGCTGATGATCCAGGCCTTGACGGCGTCGCCGCCGACGAGGGAAGGGAGGCCGATGTTGAAGAACATCCCCGCGAAATAGATCTGGACGAATTCGAGATAGCGGCCGCGCATGCCGAGGGCGCCCGCGAGGATGCGCCAGCGCTCGGAACAGAGCAGCTGGCTCCCCCACAGGGCCGCGAGGAGCAGGGCCAGGGTTCCGGCCGGAAACGCCCCCAGGCCCCGGGCCACCCGGGACACGTCGACCGATTTGAAAACCAGCCAGAGCAGAAGTATGGTAAAAAGCAGCTTCAGGGTATGGACGAGAGGTTTCGGCATCAGCGCGTCGTCCCCGATTTCGCCCGCGCGCACCCCGGCAGGGGCCCGAGGCCCGCGGGGCGGGAAGGGGAGGAGGGCCCATGGATCCGGAGGCGGCCGAGTTCTGGATGAGAGAAGCGCTGGCGGAGGCGCGGCGGGCGGGGGAGGAAGGGGAGGTCCCCGTCGGGGCGTTGGTGGTGTCCCACGGCAAGATCCTCGGGCGGGGGCGCAACGGCCCCATCGGCGCGAACGACCCCACGGCGCACGCGGAAATCGTGGCCCTGCGCCAGGCCGCGCGCGGCGCCTCCAACTACCGCATTCCCGGTTCGGTGGTGGTGGTGACGATCGAGCCCTGCGTGATGTGCCTCGGCGCCATGATCCAAGCCCGGGTGGACACGCTGGTCTACGGGGCCGCGGACCCCAAGGGGGGGGCGGTGCACTCCTGCTTCCGGCTTGCCGAGTCCGAGTTTCTGAACCATAGGATCCACGTGATTCCCGGGGTGCTCGAGCGGGAGTGCGGCGACCTCCTCAGGTCCTTCTTCGCCGCCCGGCGCTAGCGATCCGGTATTCCCCGGCTACATTTTGAGGGCGACCTCGAGCGAGAGATTGAGCGCCGGGGCGCTGTGCGTCAGCCATCCGATGGAGATCAGGTCCACCCCCGTCGCCGCGATGGCGCGGGCGGTCGCCGGGGTGACCCCGCCGCTGGCCTCGGTGAGGACGCGCCTGCCGACCCGGCGGACGGCTTCGGCCAGCGTGTCGACCGGCATGTTGTCGAGCAGCACCGCGTCCACCCGCTCCCCGAGCACCGCATCCAGCTGCTCCAGGGTGTCGACCTCCACCTCTACCTTGACCATGTGCCCCGCGCGGCGGCGCACCCTCCGGATCGCCTCCGTCACGCCGCCGGCCACCACGATGTGGTTGTCCTTGATCAGCACCGCGTCGTCGAGCCCGAAGCGGTGATTGGCCCCGCCCCCCGCCCGGACCGCGTACTTTTCCAGGACCCGGAGGCCGGGGGTCGTTTTCCGCGTGCAGACCACGCGGGCGGGGTGGGGCTCGATGGCGGCCACGATGTCGCGGGTGACGGTGGCGACGCCCGAAAGGCGCGCGAGAAAATTGAGGGCGGTGCGCTCGGCGGTGAGAATGGGCCCGGCCGCCCCGCGGACGAAGGCCACGGTCTCCCCGGCGGCCGCGTCGCCGCCGTCGGCGATCCGGATGTCGATCTCGAGGCCGGGATCGAGGCAGCGGAAGGCGGCGGCGGCCACCTCGATTCCCGCGATCCTCCCCGGCTGCCGCGCGACGATCGAGGCCGAGGCGATGTCGTCCGCCGCGACGATCGCCTCGGTCGTCAGGTCGCCCCCGCGCCCGATATCCTCGAGGAGGGCGCCCCGGACGGCGTCCTGGTACAGGATCGGGTGGAGGGGCGCAAGGCCGCCCTGCCCTTCGTTCGTTCGGTTCATATCAGCGTTTCTCCCGGGGCCCGAGTTCCAGCATGCGTTCGACGGCCCGGCGCGCGCGCTCCGAGACGAGTCCGTCGACCTCCACCGCGTGGCGCATGGAGCGCAGGCACCCGAGGATGCCGGGCAGGGTGATCCGCTGCATGTGCGGGCAGGCGTGGCACGGGTGGAGGAACCGGATTTCGGGGAATTCGGCCGCCAGGTTGCGGCTCATGGAGATTTCCGTGGCCAGGAACACCTGTTCCGGCCTGCGGCGGGCCACTTCGCGGATCATGTCGGCGGTCGACCCGGTGAAATCGGATTCCGCCAGGACCTCCGGCGGGCATTCCGGGTGGGCGAGGATATAGACGCCCGGGTATTGCCGCCGGTACCGGCGCAGGTCCGCGGCGGTGAATTTCTCGTGGACCTCGCAGTGTCCCTTCCAGAGGATCAGCTCCTTGTCCGTGCGCGCGGCCACGTACTTTCCGAGGAACTCGTCGGGGAGGAACAGGACCCGGTCCGCGTCGAGCGACTCCACGACCTCGACGGCGTTGGCGGAGGTGCAGCAGATGTCGGACTCCGCCTTGACGGCGGCGGAGGTGTTGACGTAGGTGACCACGGGGGCCCCGGGATATTGCCGGCGCAGGCGCGCGATATCCTCCGGGGTGATGGAGGAGGCCAGGGAACACCCCGCCTCCGGGTCCGGAATCAGGACGGTCTTCTCCGGGTTGAGCAGCTTGGCCGTTTCCGCCATGAAGTGCACGCCGCAGACCACGATGACGTCGGCGTCGACCGCGGCCGCCTCCCGCGCGAGCGCCAGCGAATCCCCCGTCAGGTCCGACACCGTGTGGAAGATTTCGGGGACCTGGTAGTTGTGCGAAAGGATGATGGCGCGGCGCTCCCGCTTGAGGGCCTGGATGGCCGTGATCACCGGAAGGTGGCGATCCCACTCCGCCCGGGGAATGACGTGGCCGAGGCGCGCGTAAAGGGCTTCCAGTTCCACCCCCGGACCTGGCGCCGGGGCGGGAACGTCGACGGCGTTGCCGCGGGCCGGATTCGTCATCGTCTTCTCCTCGCTTATGCTCAAATTGAGCATAATAGGGCAATTAAAAAAGAGGCCCGCTTTCGGGCCGTAATGGATCATGTTAGGCGCGATCAAAATGCTTGTCAATCGCCCGGGTCACGAAATCGGTGCGCCGGCGGGCGCGCCATCGGGCGGGGGCCGCCCGATGGCGGGAGCCGAAAATTCGAGTGAAGGATTTTCGGCCCGCGGCCGATAAGACGGCTGCAGCACCAAACGGCTTCGGCGGAAAGCGCCGACAGTATGCGCGGGGAGCACGGGCGGGGCGGAGAAGCGCTCGGTCTTGTTAACACGGGTGAGGGGACCGTCCCGCCCGCCGCTCCCCGCGCGCCACCCCCCCCTCCGACTATCCCCTGTCCCGATCCCCTCGATCCCGGTCCCGGTCCCTTCCACCCGGGAGGCGGCGGCGCAGGAGGAGCCAGAAAAAGGTCGCGCTGGCGCCGGCGACGAACATCACGATGATGTTGTTCTCCGGGCCGGGGGCGTACACCGCCTGGCGGTAGCCCGCCGCAAGCGCCCCCAGCAGAAAACTGAGCGCGGCGAGATAGGCCGACAGCGGGTGCTCGGGCGCCGTCTCCGGCCGCATCCGCTCCCAGAGGAGGCTGACCAGGTACGAGGAAGAGCCGGCCGCGATCGCCGGCAGCAGCCATGTGTCGAGCGCAAGGATCATCTTTCTTCCCCCTCTTTCAGTGTAGCACCGGCGCGCCGCGGGCGCATTGTATTCACCCCGGGAAGCGGGTACATTTAACAAAGAAGCTGTGCCGGGGACGGGGCCTTATGACGAGCGTGGACATTTACGGGGTGCCGATCGACCTGGGGGCCGGGCGGCGCGGGGTCGACATGGGGCCGACGGCGCTGCGCATCGCGGGAGTCGCCGCGCGCCTGGTCGCCCTGGGCTGCGAGGTGCGCGACCAGGGGAACATCCCCGTCCCGCTCCCGGAGACGATGGGGGCGGCGAGCCGGGACGCCCGTTATGTCCGGGAGATCGCGGAGGTGTGCGGGGCGCTCTACGCGCAGGTGCAGAGTTCGCTGGCTTCCGGGCGCCTGGCTCTCAGCCTGGGGGGAGATCACAGCCTGGCCGCGGGTTCCGTGGCCGGGTCGGCCGCCGCCATGCGCCGGAGCGGCCGTCCGCTCGCCCTTCTGTGGGTCGACGCCCACGCCGATATGAACACCCCAGAATCGAGCCCCAGCGGAAACGTTCACGGGATGCCGCTGGCGTGCCTCCTCGGCAAGGGCCCCGGGGAACTGTCCGGAATCGGAGGGTTCTTCCCCAAGGTGGATCCCGCGCGGTGCGCCGTCATCGGGCTGCGCAACCTGGACGAGCGGGAAAAGGGGATCGTGCGGGATTCGGGCGTCGCCGCCTACACCATGAACACCATCGACCGGCGCGGGCTGGCGGCCGTGATGGACGAGGCGCTCGGCCGCATCTGCGAAGGGGATGCCGCAGTTCATGTGTCGTTCGATATGGACGGGGTGGACCCGTCCGTTTCTCCAGGGGTGGGGACCCCGGTGCGCGGCGGATTCTCCTACCGCGAAGCCCATCTGATCATGGAGATGGTGGCCGACACCCGGAGGCTGATCGCGCTCGACATGGTGGAGCTGAATCCGATCCTGGACGACCGGAACTCCACCGCCGTGCTCGGGTGCGAGCTGATCCTGTCTGCGCTGGGAAAGCGGATCCTTTGACGGGAGGGGCGGCTGGAGGGACTCCTGATGCGCCTGATCATCGCGGCGGCCTTTGCCGTTGTCCTGGCGAACCTCGGTTTGCCGATCCTCTACGGAGGCTGCGCTACGAACCGTACGTCATCGGAAGAGAAGGGGCCGCAGGACCCCGCCGGTTCGCAGGAATTTTCCCGGCTGCGCGCGGAGATGGTGCGGGTGCAGCTCGAGGGGCGGGACATCCGGGACGCGCGCGTACTCGACGCCATGCTCCGCGTCCCCCGCCACGAGTTCGTCCCGGAGGCGCCGCCCCGTTCGGCCTACGGCGACCACCCCCTTGCGCTCGCACTGGGGCAGACCATATCCCAGCCCTACATCGTCGCCTTCATGACCCAGGCGCTCGGGCTCGAGGGGGACGAGAGGATCCTGGAGATCGGCACCGGGTCGGGATACCAGGCCGCCGTGCTGGCCGAAATCGTGCGCGAGGTGTACACCATCGAGATCCTGCCCGAACTCCAGGAGCGGGCGCTTTCCGTACTCGGCCGCCTTGGCTACCGCAACATCCGCGGCAGGGTGGGGGACGGGTACCTGGGGTGGCCCGAGGAGGCTCCCTTCGACGGCATCATCGTGACGGCGGCGCCGCGCGAGGTGCCCCGGCCCCTTCTCGACCAGCTCAAGACGGGAGGGCGGCTGGTCATTCCCGTCGGCGACCTGGTCCAGGACCTGGTGGTTTTCGAAAAGGGGCCCGGGGGGATCTCGCGCCGCACCCTGATCCCGGTGAGGTTCGTTCCGATGACGGGCAGGGCGGCGGGCGAAAAATGAGGGCGCGGGCGCGTCAGCGTTCCCCCTCCTCGCGATCCCTCCCCCGGTCGTTCGCCCGGCCGTTTCCCCCGTTGTTCCCGATGATGTCCGCGATCATCCGCTCCTTCCGCCGCCAGAGCCCGATGCTGAGCCCCACCTTGTATTCATGGGGGTTGTGAAGGCGCTTGTAGCTTTCGTGGAGATGGGCCAGCTGCTCCCTGCGCCGGTCACGGATATCTTCCAGCGGGGGGAATTCGCGGACCGGCGCGCCCGACTCCACGATCGGTTCGAGCAACTGCACGCGGCGGGGGGAATCGAGCTTCTTGCGGCGCAGCGGGTTTGCCGGGTCCACGATCCACACCCCCCCCCGGGAGAGATCCTCGTCCCGCCCTGCCACCGCGTCCGCCTCCATCAGCCCTTCCCGATCGTAGAAGCGCACGATCTTCTTGAGGCCGGGGTTGGTCGTTTTCTCGGGGTTGGAGCTGAGCTTGATCGTGGGCTCCCCGTTGTGCTCCACCATCTTGTATATCCCCCCCAGCGCCCCGCCCCCCTCTCCCGCTCCCGTCACCAGGTTCGTTCCCACCCCCCAGATATCGATCCGCCCCCCCTGTGCCAGGATGTCGGCGATCAGGGTTTCGTCCAGTTCGTTGGAGGCGACGATCTTGACGTACCCGAGCCCTTCCCGGTCGAGCATGTCACGCGCTTCGATGCTCAGGAAGGCGAGGTCGCCGCTGTCGATGCGGATCCCGGCGAGGGCGTGCCCGGCCGCCTCGAGTTCCTTCGCGACCCGGATGGCGTTCGGCACCCCGCTCCGGAGCGTATCGTAGGTGTCCACGAGCAGGGTGCACTCGTCGGGAAAACTCCGGGCGTAGGCGCGGAAGGCCTCGAGCTCGTCGGGGAAGGCCTGGATCCAGCTGTGGGCGTGCGTCCCCCTGGCGGGGACCCCGAGGCGCGCCGCCGCGAGGACGTTGGAGGTGGCGTCGGCCCCCCCGATCATGGCGGCGCGGCAGGCGCTCTCGGCGCCGTCGGGCCCCTGGGCGCGGCGCAGGCCGAATTCGAGGACGGGGCCGTGCTGCGCCGCTTCCCATATCCGGGCCGCCTTGGTCGCCACCAGGGTCTGGAAATTCAGGTGGCACAGCAGGATGGTCTCGGCCAGCTGGCACTCGATCAGGCCTCCGGCGACCTGCACCAGCGGCTCGTTGGGGAAGACCACCGTCCCCTCGGCCACGGCGCGGATGTCGCCGCGGAAGCGGTATCGTGAAAGAAAATCGAGGAACCGGTCGGGAAAGGTCCGGGCGCCGCCGGGAGAGCGGCGCGCCCGCAGGTAACGGATATCCTCGTCGCCGAAGCGCGTGTCGAGGACGGCGCGGACCCCGTCCTCGAGTCCCGCGGCGATCGCGTAACCGCCCCGGAAGGGGGTGCGCCGGAAGTAGAGGTCGAAGGCGGCCCGGTCGTCCCCCTTCCCCTCGGCGAGGTAGCCCGCGGCCATGGTCAGTTCGTACAGGTCGGTCAGCAGAGCTTCGGTGTACACGCCCCCTCCTCTCCGGCCGCCGGGATCGCCCGGCTACAGGTCGAGTTTCATCGCTATCGGCATGCGGCGGCCGGGGCCGAAGGCGCGGCTGGTCACCTTCAGCCCGGGCGCCGCCTGCCGGCGCTTGTATTCGTTGGCGTAGATCATGCGAAGGACCTTCCGGACCGTCCCCGGGTCGTACCCCCGCGCCACGATCTCCTCGAACCCCATCCGCTCCTCGATCCGGGCTTTCAGGATGCCGTCCAGGATGTCGTACTCGGGGAGGGTGTCCTGGTCGGTCTGGCCGGGGCACAGCTCCGCCGTCGGGGGCCTCACGAGGGTGTTCTGCGGGATCCGTTCGCCCCGCCGGTTGATGTGGCGGGCTAGGGCGTACACCATCGTCTTCGGCACGTCGGAGATCACCGCCAGCCCCCCCGCCATGTCGCCGTAGAGGGTGCAGTAGCCGACCCCCAGTTCCGACTTGTTTCCCGTGCTCAGGACCAGGTGGCCGAACTTGTTCGACAGCGCCATCAGGATCGTGCCCCGGATCCGGGCCTGCAGGTTCTCCTCGGTGACATCGGGCCCGAGCCCGGCGAAGCTGTGCTCCAGGGCCCCGCGGAAGGCGTCGTGGACCGAACGGATCGGGATGGTTTCCTGCCGCATCCCCAGGTTGCGGGCCAGCGCCGCGGCGTCGGATTCGCTCTCGGGGGCGGAGTAGATCGACGGCATGGCGACCCCGAGGACGTTGTCCGGTCCGAGCGCCTCCGCCGCGATGCAGGCGACCACCGCGGAATCGATCCCGCCGCTGAGCCCCAGGACGGCCGATCGGAAGCCGCACTTGCGGGCGTAGTCCCGCGTTCCCAGGGTGAGCGCGCCAAGCAGGAGCTCGATGTCGGCGGTTTCCTGAAACCCTTCGTCCCGCTCCGAATCGGGATCCACGACGAGGATCTCCTCCTCGAATCCCCGTCCCGCGGCGATGAGGTTCCCCCCCCTTCCCAGGGCCAGGCTGTGGCCGTCGAAGACGAGGTCGTCGTTCCCCCCGACCAGGTTGGTGTAGATCAGCGGCACCCGGTACTTGCGCGCCTGTTCGCGCAGCAGCCCGTGGCGGAAGCGGGGCTTTCCCGTCTCGAAGGGGGAGGCGGAGATGTTGATCAGGAGGTCCGCCCCCCGCTCCACCAGGTTGCGGATCGGGTCGACGGCGTACAGGGGCCTGGGCCACAGGTCCCGGGCGCTCCAGGCGTCCTCGCAGATGGAGAGGCCGAGGGTCCTGCCGCGGAAGGGGATCACGGGGACCTCGCCGGCCCGTTCGAAATAGCGGTCCTCGTCGAAAACGTCGTAGGTCGGCAGCAGCGTCTTGTGGACGATCCCCTGTACCCGCCCCTCGGCAAGCAGGGCCGCGGCGTTGTGGAAATCGCGCCCCTCCTGCCCGGCGTTGCGGTCCACGAACCCGACCACGACGGCCGTGCGGCCCGAGCGCGCGGCGATCTCCCCGAGCGCCCCGAGGTTGGCTTCCACGAAGCCGTCGAGCGTCAGGAGGTCCCTGGGGGGATACCCCGTGAGGCAGAGCTCGGGGAAGACGGCGATGTCGGCGCCGAGGGACTCGGCCTTTTCCAGGCCCCGGAGCACCCGGTCGCGGTTTCCCGCGATGTCTCCGACGGTCGTATTGATCTGTGCCAGCGCAATTTTCATCATACACCTGTCTGTCACCGGTGCCCCCCCGGGGGGATCAGGCTCCGGCAGGGTCGGGGGGGAACCGTTCGTGCCACTCCGTGGCGGTCTCGTAGGCGCAGGCGGCGCGAAGGAGCGTGGGCTCGTCGCGCCGCCGCCCGAGGAGCTGCAGCCCCACCGGCAGCCCGCCCGGCGTCGAGCCGCACGGGAGGCTGATCGCCGGCAGTCCCGACAGGTTCCCGGGGCGCGTCAGGCGCAGCAGCGCCGCGCGGACGTCCTCGCGCCTCCTCCCCGAGCGGAATTCCGTCTGGTCGAGGGCCGGGGGCGCGAGCGGCAGGGTCGGCGCGGCCAGCACGTCGACCGATTCGAAGACCCGGTCGAGCCTTTCCCCGTAGGCCCGCATCTCTTCGAGCGCCTGGAGATAGGCGACGGCGGTCGCCCGCCTCCCGGGGGCGAGCCTCAGCCGGACGTCGCGGCCGTAAACCGCCCCCCTCCGGGCCAGCCACCGGTCGTGATAGGCCGCGGCCTCGTCCCCCGTAATCTCCTCGGCGAGCCGGGCCGTAGGCTCCATCCCCTCGAGCCTGACCTCCTTCACCTCCGCCCCCAGCCGGCGGAAAACCTCCACGGCGTCGAGCACGGCGCGGCGGACCGCCGGCTGGATGTGGTCGAAAAAATGGTCCCGGGGCACGCCGACCCGGAGCCCCTTCACCCCGCGCCGCATCGCCCGGAGCATCCGGCGCCATTTCCCGGACTCGAAACGCGGTTCGGACAGGGCCAGCAGCAGGGCCGCGGCGTCGGCCACCGAGCGGCAGAGCGGGCCGGCGTGGTCCAGGGTGAACGAAAGGGGGATGACGCCGTCGAGCGGGACGAGGCCGCGCGTGGGTTTGAGCCCCACGCAGCCGCAGGCCGCGGCGGGGATGCGGATGGAGCCCCCGGTGTCGGTCCCCAGCGAGGCGATCGCGAGCGCCGCGGCGACGCCGGCCGCGCTGCCGCCGCTCGAGCCCCCGGCGATGCGGCCGGGGTCCCAGGGATTGCGCACCGGCCCGTAATGGGGGTTCACGCTGGTCGGGCCGAAGGCGAATTCGTGCATGTTGGTCTTGCCCAGCAGCAGGCACCCGGCGCCGAGCAGGCGGTCGACCACCAGGGCGTTCCGATCGGGTACGAACCCGCGCAGGATCCTGGATCCCGCGGTGGTGGCCACGCCCCGGGTGCAGAAGAGGTCCTTGAGGCTGACGGGGATGCCGTGGAGCGCCCCCCGGTATCGCCCCCGGGAGATCTCCCGCTCGGCGCGGCGCGCGGAGGCCAGGGCGCTTTCGGCGGTGACGGTGATATAGGTGTTGAGCACGGGGTCGATCCGCCCGATGCGGTCGAGCAGCAGCCGGGTGAGCTCCACCGGGGAGATCTTCCTCCGCTCGATCAGCGGGGCCAGCTTCTCGATGGTCAGGTCGCGGTCGTTGTTCATGGGTTCCGCCGACGGCTCCGGGCCGTCGCCTATCCGGGTGCCAGCCCTCTGGCGATTTCCGTCACGATGGCGTCGGCCGCCCGGGCGGGGTCCCCCGACTTGAGGATCGGCCGGCCGACCACGATGAAGCTGGCACCGCCGCGGATGGCCTCCCCGGGCGTCGCCGCCCGCGCCTGGTCCCCCGCATCGGCCCCCGCGGGCCGGATTCCCGGGATCACCAGCCGCATTTCCCGCCCGAACCTCTTCCGGAGCACCGGCAGCTCCCTGCTCGAGGCCACGATCCCCCGGATGCCCGAGCGATGCGCCAGTTCCGCGAGGGTCTCCACCCAGGCCTCGACCGTGCCGCCGACCCCGAGGGCGGCCACGTCGGCGGCCGAGAGGCTGGTCAGGGCGGTGACGGCCAGCAGGAGCGGGGGAGTGTCCGACTCCCGGGCTTCTTCACAGGCCGCCGTCAGCATGGGGGCGCCCCCGCTCGCGTGCAGCGTCAGCATGTCCACCCCGAGCCGGCACGCCGACCGGACGGCCCCGCGCACGGTGTTCGGGATGTCGTGCAGTTTCAGGTCCAGGAACACCCGCTCGCCGCGCCCGCGGATCTCCTCCACCAGGCGGGGACCCTCGGCCGTGAAGAGTTCCAGGCCGATCTTGAAGACCCCGACCCGGCCCGAAAGCCGGTCGACGGCGGCCAGCGCGGCCGCGCGGTCGGGGACGTCCAGCGCTACGATCAGGCGCGACCGGGCATCATTCATAGTCTCTCAGGCTCCCGATGATTTCGTGGATGTCGTCGATGCGGTGCGAGCGGCAGTATTCCGCGAGCCCCAGGGCGATGCGCTCGGAGGCGGCCGGCTCGTAGAAATTGGCCGTCCCCACCTGCACCGCGCGCGCGCCCGCTATGAGAAATTCCAGGGCGTCCTCGGTGGTGGAGATGCCGCCCATGCCGATTACCGGGATGCGGACGGCCTGGCACGTTTCCCAGACCATACGCAGCGCCACCGGCTTGATGGCGGGGCCGGAGAGGCCGCCGGTCCGGAAGCGCAGCCGGGGCCGGCGGGAGCGCACGTCGATGGCCATGCCCACCAGGGTGTTGATGACCGAGAGCGCGTCCGCCCCCGCCTCCTCCGCCGCCCGCGCGAATTCGCGGATGTCGGTGACGTTGGGGGAGAGTTTCACCCAGAGGGGGAGCCGGGGCGACGCCTTGCGGACCTCGGCCGTGATCCTGTGGGTGTCCCGGGGGTCCTTGTTGTAATGGAACCCCCCCTTGCCGACATTGGGGCAGGAGATGTTGAGTTCCAGGGCGTGGATTCCGGGGCGGTCGTTGAGAAAACGGGCCACTTCCAGGTACTCGTCGAGCTCGAAACCGACGATGTTGACGATGACGTTGGTGTCGTAGTCCCTGAGACCGGGGAGCTTTTCCGCGACGAATTCCGCGGCGCCGATGTTCTGCCAGCCGATGGCGTTCAGCATCCCCGACGCGGTTTCGTACACCCGCGGAGGGGGGTTGCCCGGGATCGGCTTCATCGAGAGGCCCTTGACCACGATGCCGCCGATGGCATTGAGGTCCATGTACCTGGCGAATTCCAGCCCGTAACCGAAGGTGCCGCTGGCGGTCATGACGGGGTTCTTGAAGTGCACGCCCGCGATCTCCACCCCCAGGCGGGGGCCCTTGAGCGGCGCCCGATCGTTCGAATTCGGTTTCATATGCGCGTCGTGTCGCTCCCCTGCCCTATACCGGTTCGATATCCCACCGGACGAGGCGGCTGTTCATGACCGGGCCGTCCTGGCACACCCGCAGGTAGGGCCGCCCCTCGGCGGCGGGGCTCGCGACCACGCAGCCGAGGCAGGCGCCCAGGCCGCACCCCATGCGCGCCTCCAGGCTCACCTCGCACTGGAGGTCGTGACCGACCGCAAGCTCGTGCACCCCCCGCATCATCCCCCACGGGCCGCAGGCGTAAAGCCGGATGTCCTTCCGGGGGTGGATCCGGAGAAACTGCGCGAGCGGTTCGGTGACGAGCCCGCGCTCCCCGTGCGAGCCGTCCTCGGTCGAGGTGATGATGTCAATCCCGAGCTTTTCGAACGGCTCCCGGAGCACCAGGTCGGCCACGGTGCCCCCCCCGTAGAACAGGATGGGCTTGACCCGAAGGGTCAGGAGGCTTTCGGCCAGCAGCAGCAGGGGGGCGATCCCCACCCCGCCGGCCACCAGGCAGGCCGTGGTCACGCGGGTCGGCAGGTCGGAGGGGAGCTGGAACCCGTGCCCCTGCGGGCCCAGGCAATCGAGCGTCTGGCCCGGGCGCGCGGAGACCAGCTTGCGGGTCCCTACCCCCACCTCCTTCACCAGCAGCTCGAGCCCCGCCGGTTTCCCGCTGCGGGCGTTGCGATGGATGTTGAAGATGGTGAAGGGGCGGCGCAGGAGGGGGTTCTCCCCCGTGTCTTCCACGCATTTCAGCATGACGAACTGGCCGGGGCGCACCAGGCGCGCCTGTTCGGGAGAGGCGATGACGAGCAGGTGGTTGCCCGCGCCGAGGTCCCGGATGGCCTTGATCTTTACCTTTTTATCGAGCATGTCAAATCAGTCTGCGGGCGTTTACACCGCTTTTGCCGTGTGCTATTATCGCCGCGAAATTACAAACATATACTGTACAGCCCGAATCTCAAATGAGAAAGATCAAAGGCAAATCCCTGATGACGGCGGCCGAAATCGACCTTGTCCTGACGAGGATGGCGGCCGAGATCGTGGAGAAGCTGGGGCCGGAGGAGGCGTTCGCCGTCATCGGCATCCGCCGCCGCGGGGTGCCCCTGGCCCGGCGCCTCTGCCGCCGGATCGAAGCGGCGGTGAAGCGGCCGGTGCCCCTCGGGATCCTGGACATCACCCTTTACCGCGACGACCTGACCGCGATCGGCAACCGGCCGATGTTGCGCGAGACCCTGATCGATTTCGACATCGACGACCGGAGCCTGGTCCTGGTGGACGACGTCCTGTACACGGGCCGGACGATCCGCTCCGCCCTCGACGGCCTCGTGGACCTCGGCCGGCCCCGGAGGGTGCAGCTTGCGGTCCTCGTCGACCGCGGCCACCGCGAGCTTCCGATCCAGGCCGATTACGTGGGGAAGACGGTCCAGACGGAGGAGGACGAGACGGTGGAGGTCCGGCTCGAGGAGGAGGACGGGGAGGAGCGCGTCGTGCTCCTGGGCAGGCCGCGGCCGGCGGCCGGCACCCGGAGGGCGCGGGGCGCGAAAAGCCCCGGGCGGGGCGGGGGCGCGTAACATTTATCCTGCGGCCCGCAGGCCGAACGGCCGTGGCCGGGCCGCGAAGGCGAGCACGATGGCATCTCTCAGCCAGAAGGACCTTCTCAGCATCGAACAGCTTTCCGCGGAGGACATCGGGCTCGTGCTGGATACGGCCGAGGCCCTCAGGGAGGTCTCCGCGCGGGCGGTCAAGAAGGTCCCGGCGCTCCGGGGAAAGACCGTCGTCAACCTCTTTTTCGAGCCCTCCACCCGGACCCGGTCCTCCTTCGAGCTGGCCGAGAAGAGGCTCAGCGCCGACATCCTGAATTTCTCCGCCTCCTCGAGCAGCGTGACCAAGGGGGAGACCCTGCTCGACACCGCCCGGAACCTGGAGGCGATGGCGCCCGACATCATCGTGATCCGCCACGCCTGCGCGGGCGCTCCGCACCTGCTCGGGACCGAATGCCGCTCCTCGGTGGTCAACGCCGGCGACGGGATGCACGAACACCCGACGCAGGCGCTGCTGGACGCCCTGACCGTGCGCTCCATGAAGGGGCGGCTGGAAGGGCTGAAGCTCGCCATCATCGGGGACATTTCCCACAGCCGCGTCGCCCGCTCCGACACCCTCCTGTTTCACAAGATGGGGGCCGAGGTCTGGGTGTGCGGCCCCCCGACCCTGATCCCGGCGGATTTTCACCTTCTCGGCGCCCGCGTTACGGGCTTCATGGAGGAGGCGATCGAGGGGGCGGACGTCGTCATGATGCTCCGGCTGCAGAACGAGCGGCAGAACGAGGCCTTCATCCCCTCCGCGAGGGAGTACTTCAACCTCTACGGGCTTTCGCGCGAGAGGATGCGGGGCGCCCGCAAAAACGCCATCGTCATGCACCCGGGGCCGATGAACCGCGGGGTCGAAATCGAATCGGAGGTGGCGGACGCGGAGTATTCGGTCATCCTCGACCAGGTCGCCAACGGGGTCGCCACCCGCATGGCCGTCTTGTACCTGCTTTCCGGAAATTCCGGGTTGAAGCCCGGGAGGGAGTCCCGCTGAGGGCCTATGCAACTGATACTGCGTCAAGGAAGAGTCGTGGACCCCTCCCGGAAGTACGACCGGGTGGCCGATGTCGGCATCGATGACGGGCGGATCGTCGAGATCGCCCCCCGGATCGCCCGAAAGGGGCGCAAGGAGGTCGATGCCCGGGGCCTGGCGGTCCTCCCCGGCTTCATCGATATGCACGTGCACCTGCGCGAGCCGGGGCGCGAGGACGCCGAGACCATCGAAACCGGGACCGCCGCGGCGGCGCGCGGCGGCTTCACCGCCGTCGCCTGCATGCCGAACACCCAGCCGGTCAACGATTCCGAGGCCGTCACCACCTACATCCTGAAGCGGGCGCGCGAGGTCTCCAGGATCGCCGTCTACCCCATCGGCGCCATCACCCGGGGAAGCCGGGGGGAGACCCTGGCGGAGATCGGGGAGATGGTCCGGGCGGGGATCGTGGCCATCAGCGACGACGGTCATCCGGTATCGGACGGGCAGGTCATGCGCCGGGCCCTGGAGTATTCGCGCCTCTTCAACCTGCCCGTCATCGACCACTGCGAGGACCTGGCGCTCGCGGCCGGCGGCGTCATGCACGAGGGGTACTGGTCCACCCGGCTGGGGCTTCGGGGGATCAACCCCGCCGCCGAGGAAGTCCAGGTGGCGCGCGACGCCATCCTGGCGCGGCAGACCGGGGCCCGTATCCACATAGCCCACCTTTCCACCCGGAAATCGCTCGAAACGGTGACGCGGGCCAGGCGGGAGGGGGGGGCGCACCTCACCTGCGAGGTCACCCCCCATCACCTTCTGCTGACGGACGAACGGGTGGCCTCCTACGACACCCACGCCAAGATGAACCCCCCGCTGCGGGGGAGGGACGACGTGGACGCCCTGGTCGAGGGAATCGCCTCCGGAGCCGTCGACGTCATCGCCACCGACCACGCGCCGCACACCCTGGGGGACAAGATGCTCGAATTCGACCGCGCCCCCTTCGGGATCGTGGGGCTCGAGACCGCCGTCAGTCTCGTTTGCGACCGGTTCGTGCGCCCGGGCGTCATCGGCCTGGAGCGCCTGGCCGAGCTGTTTTCCCTCAACCCGGCGCGGATCCTCAACCTGGAGAGGGGGACGCTGACCCCCGGGGCCTGGGCCGACATCACGGTCCTGGACCTCCAGCGGCAGACCGAGGTGCGCGCGGGAACATTCGCTTCCCGGGGCCGCAACACCCCCTTCGAGGGGTGGAGCCTCCGCGGCGGACCGGCGATGACGGTGGTCAGGGGCAAGGTGGTGTGGAGCGCCTGAAGGCTTCCGCTACTCCCCGGGCAAGTGGTGGATGATCTCCCCCTCTTTCCCGTACCCTTTCTGTCGCGCGTAGCTTTCGAGCGCGTCCCTGTCCGAGCGCAGCGCCTCGATCGAACGCATCCGCTGCTGGTTGCCGAGCTCGAGCTCCTCCACGCGCGCCCTCTGCAACTCGAGCTCGAGCCGCGCCCGGCGCAGGTCGCGATACCCTCCCGGGCCGAAGAGACTGAAGGAAAGGACGAGCGTCACCGCAACGATGCAGAGGATGTAGTAGAGTTCTTTTTTATGCGACTGCCGGTGCTTCGCGTAGGCCATCGGGCGCCAGGGTCGTACCAGGGTTTATGAGATTGTGCTCGACACTGGCATAATACAAGGGAGGCGGGGCCCGATGCAACACTCAAGGAAGCCTGAAACGGGTGAAATCGTTGTTTTGTGCGCCGCGGCCGGCGCGGAATCCGCGGAGGGGATCGCGCGCGCTCTCGTCGAGGCGCGCCTGGCCGCCTGCGTCAACATCGTCCCCGGCGTCCTCAGCGTCTACCGCTGGAAGGGGGAGGTCTGCCGGGAACCGGAGTGCCTGCTGCTGGTCAAGACCCGCGCGGAGAATTTCGAGGCGGTGCGCCGGGAGATCCGCCGCCTCCACACCTACGAGGTTCCCGAAATCGCCGCCCTGCCGATCACCGCCGGCGACGGCGATTACCTCGCCTGGCTCGGCGAAGCGGCCGCTCCCCTCGACCCGCCGTGCTGAGAAGGGAAGGAGCATGAAACCCATCGCGGAGATCCTGGGGAAGACGAGCCTCGACAGGGGCGACCTCATCCGGGTGCTGGAAGCGGACGAAGGGGAGTGCGGGCCGCTGCTGGCCCGGGCCGCGGTGGTGAAGCGCTCGGGCGTGGGGGGCCGGGTCTACCTGCGCGGCCTGATCGAATACTCGAACATCTGTTCCAAGGACTGTCTCTACTGCGGCATCCGTTCGGGCAACGCCGCCGCGTCGAGATACGAGATGACGGAGGAGGAGACGCTGGCCGCCGCGCGGCTGGCGCTGGAGCGCCGCTTCGGTTCGATCGTGATCCAGGCGGGGGAGCGCGACGACGCGCAATTCGTCGCCAGGATGGAGCGCATCCTCCGGCGCATCCGTGCGCTCGGGGGGGGCGCGCTGCACGTCACCCTGTCTCTGGGGGAGCAGTCGCCCGACACCTACCGCCGCTGGCTCGATGCCGGGGCGCACCGCTACCTGCTCCGCATCGAGGCCTCGAGCCCGGACCTCTACCGGAAACTCCACCCCGAAGACGCCCGCCACAGCCAGGCGTCCCGCCTCGAGGCCCTCGGGGCCCTGCGCGAGGCGGGGTACCAGGTGGGGACGGGCGTGATGATCGGGGCGCCCTTCCAGACGGCGGCCGATCTCGCCGACGACCTCCTCTTCTTCCGTGACCTGGACGTGGACATGATCGGCATGGGGCCCTATATCGAGCACCCCGATACTCCCCTGTACACCCACGCGCTGGAGCTCCTGCCCCCCCGGAAGCGGCTCGAGCTCTCCCTCAGGATGGTCGCGCTGCTGCGCGTGATGATGCCGGACATCAATATCGCGGCCACCACGGCCATGCAGGCGATCGATCCGGAGGGGAGGGAAAGGGCGATCCGGGCGGGGGCGAACGTGGTCATGCCGAACCTCACCCCGGCGAGGTACCGCCACGACTACCTGCTGTATGAAAACAAGCCCTGCCTGGACCAGGAGCCGGAGGAGAGCGTGGAACTCCTGGAGGCCCGGATCAGGGAGTCCGGGGGCTCCATCGCCTACGGGGAATGGGGGGATTCCGGCCGTTTCCTGGCGCGGAAATCCTGAGGCCCTCCGGCCGGACGGAGCTCCGCTTGCCCGCCCGGAGGAGGTGAACGCAAATCAGGCGGGTTACTGCTTTTCCTGCTTCGGTTTTTCTTCCGGGTCTTCGTGGGCGGTCTTGATGGCCGATTTGAAGTTGCGGATCCCTTCTCCGAGGCCCTTGCCCAGCTGGGGGATCTTGTTGACGCCGAAAATCAGGACAACAATGGCCAGAACTATGAGCAGTTCCGTCGTTCCCATTCCAAACATACTATAGCCTCCAGTATCGAACTGTCTCAAGCGTACTTGAGTAAGGTATCAATGTCAATGCATCCCCCGGGCGGCCCTACACCAGGACCCGGTCGTTGCCCAGGCGGCGCGTGAATTTCTCCCGGTCGAAGTGTTCGAGCAGGGGGATGGCGTGTTTGCGCGTGATTCCGAAAAGGTCCTTGAAGTCGGCTACCCCGAACCGGGCCCCCGGGGCGTACGCCGCCCGGATCCGCCCCTTCATTTCCTCGAGCGTTTCGCGGTGATAGATGAGGTCGTCGGACAGCTTCACCAGGATCTTTTCCTTCAGCATCCAGAAGAAGATCCGGCGGACCGCCTCGGCGTCCGCCCGAATGGATGCCTGGAGTTCGGCCATGGCGGGGGGCTGGTAGGCGGCCTCGAGGACCGCGGCTTCGATCATCTCCCGGAGTGTCTCCTCCTCCTCCGACAGCTGGATTTCCCTGCCGTAGAGGGAGACCGCCTCCCCGAGAAAAACGATCTGCCGCGCTTCCACCATCCGGTCGAGACAGTGGCGGAACACCTCGAGGGGGACGTCGTCGTAGAAACGCTTGCGCAGCTCCTCCTTCGATATCCCCCGCTGCAGCTCGTTGTCCTTGTGGAACGCGGCGACGCGCGCCAGGGTCTCCTCCTGCAGGTCGGCCACCACCGAGGGGAGGGTCAGGATGGGGGAAGGCGCCGGGATCATGACGATGCGCCCCGCTTTCGCCAGTTCCGCGCAGATCCGGGTGATTTCGGCCCCCGGCAGCCCCAGGAGCGAATTCAGCCCCCCCACCGTCACCGCCCGCTTGGCGTCGGTGGCGATGAGCACCGGGATCTTGGCTTCGAGTCCCCCCCGGTCCAGCTCCTTGAGCGCGGCGAGGGTGCGCCCGTCGGTGCTCTTGTGCTTGGACGGGTTCGGGTGGAGGACGCGGCCGCCGCCGATGGTGATCGTGGGGCTGAAGCGCCGGATGATGAAGGCGTCGTCGTGGAGGCAGAAGGCGGGGGCGTCCAGTCTCAGCTGGGCGTAGGCGGTCTCCCCCGGGGCGAGGGTGTCCTGCCCGAGGAGGGCGACGCGCGCGAGCACTTCCAGCGTCCCCTGGTGAAAGCGGACCTTGACCAGGTTCCGCAGCGGCTTGGCGTCGGGCAGGAGCGACAACCGGACATCCAGGATCTGCGTGGGGCGGAAGAGGCGGGGGACCGTCACGACCATTCCGCGTTCCACCTGGGCGAGGTCGATCCCCTGGAGATTGACCGCCGTGCGCTGGCCGGCCACCGCCCGCGGGGTCATCCGGCCGTGCACCTGCAGCCCGCGCACCTTGGCCGTCAGTCCGCCCGGTACGAATTCGATCTCCTGGTCCTTCTGGATCTCGCCCGAGGTCAGCGTGCCGGTCACCACGGTGCCGAAACCGTGGATGCTGAAGGCACGGTCGATCGGAAGCCGGAGCAGCCTGTTTCCGGGCCGCGGGGGGGCGGCCAGCGCCAGGTCGTGGATCGAGCGCTTCAGCTGTTCGATCCCCTCGCCGGTCCTGGAACTGACGGGGATGATTTCGGCTTTTTCCAGAAAGGACCCGGCCATCGCTTCGGTCACCTCGTCGACGACCAGTTCCAGCATCTCCGGGTCCACGAGGTCGACCTTGTTGATGACGACGATCCCGGCGCTCACCCCGAGGAGGCGGCAGATGTCGAAATGCTCCCGCGTCTGCGGCATGATCGATTCGTCGGCGGCGATGACCAGGAGCACGAAATCGATGCCCCCCACCCCGGCGAGCATGTTCTTGACGAATTTCTCGTGCCCCGGCACGTCCACGAACCCGACCTGGACGTCCCCCAGGTCGAGGTGGGCGAACCCCAGGTCGATCGTGATGCCCCGCTGCTGCTCCTCCTTCAGGCGGTCAGGGTCGACCCCCGTCAACGCGCGGACCAGCGCGCTCTTGCCGTGGTCGATGTGCCCCGCCGTCCCCGCGATTACGTGCTTCATAGGTCTCCAACGCCGCAAAAAACCTCATCTTAGTCCACAAACCTTTCCGAAGCCAATGGAAGATTCCGCCCCCCCGCCCCGGGGGCGCATACTTTTTGGGGCATTTCCCGAAAAATCAGGTATGATTATGCTTTTTTTCGACGGGAAGGGGTATGCTGGACGGTCTATCCAACAAGCTTCAGAAGATCCTCAGGAACCTGAGCGGCCAGGGACGGGTCTCGGAACGCCACGTCGAGGAGACGGCGCGCGAGATCCGCAACGCCCTGCTCGACGCCGACGTCCATTTCAAGCTCGCCAAGGAATTCGTGGAGCGGGTCAAGCAGCGGGCCCTGGGGCAGGAGGTGCTCGAGTCGCTGACCCCGGGCCAGCAGGTCATCCGCGTGGTGCGCGACGAGCTCGTGGAGCTGCTCGGGGGGGAGCAGGCGGGCCTCGGGTTTTCCAAGCAGCCGCCGAGCGTGTTCCTCATGGTCGGGCTGCAGGGATCGGGGAAGACCACCAGCAGCGCCAAGCTCGCCCAGTGGCTCGTGAAGAACAACCATACCCCCCTGCTGGTGTCGGTCGATGTCTACCGTCCGGCCGCGGTCGAACAGCTGCGGGTGCTGTGCGCCGCCAACCGGCTCGGGTATTTCGACGACCCCGCGGACCTGGACCCGGTATCCCGGGCCGAAAAGGGGCTGCGCCACGCGCGCAACGGGGGATACGACGTCCTCGTCATCGACACGGCCGGCCGGCTTCACATCGATGACGAGATGATGCGGGAGCTCGACCGGATCCGCACCGCGACCCCCCCGGTGGAGGTGCTGCTGGTCGCGGACGCCATGACGGGCCAGGACGCGGTCCGCAGCGCCCGGGAGTTTCACGAGAGACTGGGATTGACCGGAGTCATCCTGACCAAGATGGACGGGGACGCCCGCGGCGGGGCGGCGCTGTCCATCAAGAGCGTGACCGGGCAGCCGATCAAGTTCGTGGGGACGGGGGAAAAGGTCGAGGCGCTCGAGCCCTTTTTCCCGGACAGACTTGCGGGCCGCATCCTGGGGATGGGCGATGTCCTGTCGCTGATCGAGAAGGCCGAGGACACGGTCGACCGGGACCAGGCCGAGGCGATGGCGGAGAAGATCCGCAAGGATGCCTTCACGCTGGAGGATTTCCGCGACCAGCTGAAGCAGATCCGGAAAATGGGCCCCCTCGAGCAGATCCTGGGGATGCTGCCGAACATGGGGCCGCTGCGGGGCATCGGCCAGATGAAGGTGGACGAGAAGGAACTGATCCATATCGAGGCCATCATCGATTCGATGACGGATGCCGAGCGCGGCAACCACCAGATCCTCAACGGCAGCAGGAAGAAGCGCATCGCCCGGGGGTGCGGGCGTCCCGTTTCCGAGATCAACCGGCTGCTCAAGCAGTATGTCGAAACCAGGAAAATGATGCGAAGCCTGAGCCGCGGCATCATGCCCCGCCTGATGAAGGGGATGAAGCTGCCGCGCTAGGCCGGGGGAATCCCGGCCGCATTCCGGGAGGGGCGGAGCCGGCGGAAGGCCGTAAGTCCATGAAATATTTCGGGTTGTGTTGGTCCGGCCGGCGGTCCGCGGTTCTGCCTTCCGGCAGCGTCTTTGCGGCAGTTGAATCCGGTCTTTTTATGTGCCAGAATTAGCATGGTTTAGACCGCACGCACGGTGCGGGTTGACGATCTCAGGATACGAGGAGGCGTTTTGCTTAGAATACGTTTGACGCGCATGGGGGCGAAGAAGAAGCCCTTTTATAGGGTGGTGGTGATGGAGCAAAGACAGACCCGGGACGGGAGTTTCGTGGAGATCCTCGGACATTACAATCCGAAGACGAACCCGCCGCTGGTCGAATTGAACATGGACAGAGTGCACCACTGGCTGGCATGCGGTGCCCAACCTTCGGATACGGTGAATTCCCTGTTGAAAAAGGCCGCGCCGCCCGCTCCCGCAGCCGCCAGCTGATGCCGCGTTCTTCCATTTCTGCAGCGATGCCCGGGTGAGCTTTCTGCTGGATGATTTCGAGTGGTCTCGGAGGAGGCGCGTATGAAAGAGCTGGTGGAATTGATCGCGAAAGCGCTTGTAGATAATCCCGAACAGGTTACGGTGACCGAGGTCGAGGGGGAGCAGACGACGGTTCTGGAGCTTCGTGTAGCCCCGAGCGACCTGGGCAAGGTAATCGGCAAGCAGGGTCGGACCGCCCGATGCATCCGCACTCTTCTGGGTGCGGCAGGCATGAAACTCAAGAAACGGTTTGTCCTGGAAATCCTGGAATAGTGGGACAGGAAACACCTCCTTTTATCGCCATCGCCAGAATCGCCAGGACCAGGGGGAACCGGGGAGAGGTCCTGGCGGAGCTGCACACCGATTTTCCCGATCGTTTTGACGGCCTGGACGAGGTGTGGGTCGAGCCCGCCGACGGCGGGCCGAAACGGCTGACCCTCGAGGACTCGTGGGACTACCGGGGGCGCAGGGTACTGAAGTTCGCCGGCGTGGACAGCATCGGAGCCGCGGAAGAGTACGTCGACTGCTGGGTCCTGATCCCGGGAGACCGGGTGAGGGACCTCCCCGAAGGGACCTATTACGATCACGACCTCGTCGGGTGCCGGGTCGAGGACCTCGAGGGGAACCCGCTCGGCAGCGTGCGCGGGATCCTGCACATCGCCGGAAACACCCAGCTGGCGGTCGGGCTGGGGGAGCGGGAATTCCTGATCCCCGCCGTGGCTCCCATCTGCGTCAGGATATCGGTTGAAGAGAAGCGGATATGGGTGGACCCCCCGGAAGGATTGATGGACCTGGGCAAATGAGGTTTGATATCATAACGGTTTTTCCCGAGCTGTTCACGGGCGTGCTGGATTGTGGCATAATTCGCCGGGCCCGGCAGTCGGGACTGGCCGATGTCCGGCTCGTCAACCTGAGGGATTTCGCCCGGGACCGGCACCGGTCGGTGGACGACCGCCCCTACGGCGGAGGCGAGGGGATGGTGTTCATGCCGGCCCCGCTTTTCGAGGCGATAGAGGCGTGCCTGGGGTCGGGGGAGAAGGGGAAGAGCCGGGTGGTCCTGTTGTCCCCCCAGGGGAGACCCTGGTCCCAGGGCCTGGCCGCGGAATTTTCCACAATTCCGCATCTGATCCTGGTCTGCGGCCGATACGAAGGAGTGGACCAGCGGGTGATAGATCATCTCGTGGATCAGGAGATCTCCATCGGAGATTTCGTCCTGACCGGCGGAGAAATCCCGGCCATGGTGCTCCTTGACTCGATCGTGCGGCTGATCCCGGGCGCCCTCGGGTGCCCTGAATCGGCCGCAAATGAGAGTTTTTCGAGCGGGTTGCTTGATTATCCGCAGTATACGCGGCCCGCCGAATACCGGGGACACACGGTTCCGGAAGTGCTCCTTTCGGGGGACCATGCGAGAATAGCCGAGTGGCGTAAGGAACAAGCTCTGGAGAAAACGAAACGGGCCCGCCCGGAGCTAATCAACGAGCGGTTGGCCCAAAATTAAGGAGTCATAGTCATGGATTTAGTTCGGGCAGTGGAAAGCTCCCAAATGCGAACCGATCTTCCCCGCTTCCGTCCAGGAGATATGGTAAAGGTTCACGTGAAGATCAAGGAAGGGGAAAAATACCGTATCCAGGTGTTCGAGGGTGTCGTCATAGCCCACAAGAACAACGGCATTTCTTCGACTTTCACGGTTCGAAAGGTTTCCTCCGGATACGGCATCGAGCGCATCTTCCCGGTGCATTCCCCCATCATCGAAAAGATGGAGGTGGTCAAGAGCGGAAAAGTGCGCCGCGCACGCCTCTATTTTCTCCGGGGCCGCCGGGGCAAGGCCGCCCGGTTGAAGGAAGCCGGGAGAACCGCCCGGGCTCCCGAAGCGTCTCCGGCCCCATAGCCGGGAGCGCCCGCGGAGCCGGCGTCACGCCTGCCGTCATTGGCGACTTGCAGAAGTCTGAGAAAGCGTTTGCTGGAGGGGAAGTACGGTGGCCGCTGATAGCAAAGCCAAATTACTGGAAGACGCTGAAAGGTACGTGCTCCACGGGAAGATCCGCCTGGCGATCGCCGAGTACCGGAAGATCGTCGAGCTCGATCCCGACGACGTTCTCATCCTCAACACGATAGGCGACCTCTATCTGCGACAGAAGGACGTGGCGGAGGCCAACCGGTTTTTTTCTCGGGTGGCGGAAGCCTACGTCAACAACAATTTCTTCCTCAAGGCGATCGCCGTCTACAAGAAGATCCTCGGTTCCGACCCCGACAACGTCGAGGTCAACTCCACCATGGCGTCGCTGTACGCCAAGCAGGGGCTCGGCATGGACGCGTGCCGGCAATACCAGCGGGTGATCGATCTGCTGGAGAGGGAAGGGAAGACGCGGGAGTCCCTGGAAATCCATGAAAAGATCGCGGAGCTCGATCCCCTGAACATCGGGATCCGGCGGAAGCTGGCCCAGCTCCACCTCGCCGAGGGGAACGGGGAAAAGGCCCGCCTGCACTGGGCCGGGGCCGCCCGCGCCCAGGCCAAGGCAGGGGATGCCGCCGGGGCGCTCCAGTCGTACCGGGCCGCCATCGAGCTCGATCCGCTCGACCTGGAGTCCCTGAAGGGATTTTTCGACTGCTCCCTCAGGACGGGGGATCCCGCCTCCGCCCTGGAACTGCTGAAAAAATCGGTGGCCGCGGCCCCGGACAACCCGGACCTGCGCGAAATGCTGGGGCGCGCGTGCATGGAAACGGGGGACACGGAATCGGCCATCAAGGCCTGCAAGGTGGCGTTTTCCCTGGACGAGTCCCGGTACCAGAGCTTCTTCCCGGCCGCCGCCGCCCTGATCGAAAACGGGGCGTACGACGAAGCGATGGAGTGCCTGGACACCATCATCCCCACCCTCATCACGAGGCGGGAAACCGGGCGTGCGGTGGACCTGTGCGAGCAGATCCTCGGGAAGGATCCCGAGTACGCGCCCTCCCTGGTACGCCTCGCCGCCATCTATTCCGCGACCGGAGATTCCGCGCGCTGTCTCTCCGTCCAGGACCAGCTGGCCGATCACTTCATGAGCCAGGGCAGGCCCATCGAAGCTCTCGAGCAGATCGAGAAGATCCTCCACTCCGACCCCGACAGCGAGAAACACCGGCAGCTGCACTACGAGGCCTTTACGGCCGCCTATCCCGATGTCCCCTATGCGCCTCCCGCGGAGGGGCCCGGGGAAGCGGCCGCCGAATCCGCAGCGCCGCTGGCCGCCAAGGAATATGGCGACCTGTCCGGCGAGAGCCCCTCGGAAAATGTCGTGGAGGTCGATCTCCTGCTCAATTACGGGTTGAAGGACAAGGCGCTGAGCCTGCTCGAAAACCTCCAGCGGCGCAATCCGTGCGACAAGGAGGTTCGGGTCCGGCTGCTCTCCTTCTATAAATCGGAGGACCGTCAGGCCGAGGCGGCCGAGCAGTGCCTCCTGCTGGCCGCCCTGTACCAGGCGGAAGGGAGCGAGGCCTCGTGCCGGAATTACCTGGCGGAAGCCGGGCAACTGGATCCGGGCACGGCCGGCGGCGAGATCGACCTGGCCGAATACGCCCGCAGCCGGGGGATCGATCCTGAGGCGGTGAAACCCCAATTCAAGGAACGGTCCGCGGAGTCGCCGGCGGAAGAGGACCTTTCGGGAGACCTGCTCGACGAGTTCATGGCGGAGGGCCCCCTCCCCTCCGGCGGAGAGGGCGCCGCCGCGGACGGGGCGGAATCCGGGGCTTTCGCCGCCGCATCCGGCAAGTCGCTGGAGGAGCAGTTTCAGGAAGTCGATTTCTACATCAGGCTCGGGTTCGAGGACGAAGCGTATTCGAAGCTCGCCGAGATCGCCCGGGCCCACCCCGGGCACCCCGAACTCGCCTCCCGCTACGAAAAGCTGGGCGGGCCGAAGCCGGATGCCGGGGAAAGCCCCGCCGCTTCTGCCGGGGGGGAGATCGCGCTTTTCGACCACCCCGAAACCCCGCCGGACGACGGGCTGCAGGAGTCCTTCGAGATCGTCGATGTCGACGCCGCCTCGGATCCGGCGGGGCACGGGGACACCGCAGGGACCGATCCCTTCTTCAACGAGATGTTCGCGGACCTGATGGACGAGGTCCGTTCCCCCGAGGTCCAGGAGGCCGCCCGCGCGTCCTTTGAAGAGCACTTCAGCCTCGGCATAGCCTACCGGGACATGGAACTGACGGACGAGGCGATCAGGGAATTCGAAGCCGCCCTCAAGGGGATCGAGATGCGCAAGGGGGATCCCCAGGTGATCCAGTGCTGCGGGATGCTGAGCACCTGTTTCCTGAAGAAGGACATGCCCCGTTCCGTGATCCGCTGGTGCCAGACCGGCCTGGACCTCACGGAGCCTTCGTCCCACGAAGCCCTCGCCTTCCGCTACGACATGGGGATCGCCCATGCCATGGCCGGGAGCGCCGACCGGGCGATGGAATGCTTCGACGGGATCTTCACCCAGGATCCCGGATACCGGGATGTCGCGCAACGAATCGACGAGCTAAGGAGCGGGCCGAACGGCCGGTAGCGGGGGGGTGCGCGCTCCGGGTCGGGTGTCGCTCGAGGATTGGGAATAGGCCGCGAGTGCGAATGACCGCCAGAATCTTCAACGTCATCTACATCCTCTATTCGCTGGAAGTCGGCGTGGCCCTGCTGCTGCTCCCCTGGCTGGGTATCTGGGACAACAACCTCGTGCTCTACCTCTGCCCGCAGATCGAGCCCGTCGTCACCAACCCCTTCTTCAAGGGGGCGGTGCTGGGGCTGGGGGTCGACAGCATCCTGATCGGCTTCCACGAAGTCCTTCACTGGAGGAGCGCGTCCCATGGGTTGTTTTCGCGCTGAGCGCCCGCTCTTCTATTACATCACCGACCGGCGCCGGCTCGACGGGCGCTCCTTCGCCCTCTGCGTCCGGCGGGCGCTCGCCTGGGGGGTGGACTTCATCCAGGTCCGTGAGAAGGACCTGCCGGACCGCGAGCTGTACGCGCTCGTGCGGAAGATCGTGGCCATGGCCCGCGGCACCGGGTGCCGGGTCCTGGTCAACGGCAGGGCCGACATCGCCCTGGCCGCGGGCGCCGGCGGAGTGCACCTCCCCTCCTCGGGGCTCGGGGCCGCGGACGTGAGGGGATGGAGCCCTGAAGGTTTCCTGATCGGCGTTTCGGTCCATTCGCTGGCCGAGGTCCGGAAGGCGTCTGCCGCGGGCGCCGACTATATCCTCGCCGGGCACCTCTTTTCGACCCCCTCCAAGGAGGGGATGGGCCCAATCCTGGGGCTCGGTTTCCTCGACCGGGCCTGTGCCGCGACCTCGCTCCCGGTCTTCGCGCTCGGGGGGATGAAGCCGGAAAGGCTCGGCAGCGTCATGGATGCCGGGGCCAGGGGGATTGCGGGCATCCGCCTGTTTCAGGACCGGGCCGAATTCGAGCGATTGAGACGGATGATGCCCTCCCGCACCGCCCCCCGGCTCAGCAGATCCGGGGGAGCTGCTCGCCGCTGAGCATGTCGATGACGCGGGTGGCCCCGATGAGGCTGCGGAGTGTGGCCAGTCCCGGGCTCCCCGCCTTCACCGTCCCGATGACGGCGGCGCCGGCTCCCAGGGGGTGCCGCCGCATCAGGTCGACGGCCCTTTCGGCCTGTTCCGCGGGGACGAAGGCGGCAAAGCGTCCCTCGTTGGCCACATAGAGGGGGTCGAACCCCAGGATCTCGCACGCCGCGCGGACCTCTTCCCGGATGGGCACCGACACCTCCTCGATTTCGCACTGCAGGGCGGTGGCTTCGGCGATTTCCACCAGCGTGCTGGCCAGCCCGCCCCGGGTGAGGTCGCGCATGCAGTGGATGTCGATCCCGGCCTCGCAGAGCGACTCCACGATCCCGGCGAGCGGGGCGCAGTCGCTCGTGATGGTGGTTTCGAACTCCAGCCCCTCGCGGACGGCCATGATGGCGATCCCGTGCCGGCCGATATCCCCGCTGAGCAGGATCCGGTCCCCCTCCCGCACCGCCGAGGGGGAGATGGCGCGGCCGGGAGGGACGGCGCCGACCCCCGCCGTATTGATGAAGATCCCGTCCCCCTTCCCGCGGTCCACGACCTTGGTGTCCCCCGTGACGATCTGGACCCCGGCGTCGTCGGCCGCCCGTTTCATCGACCGGACCACCCTCCAGAGGGTGTCCATCGGGAGCCCCTCCTCGATGATGAAGCCGGCGCTCAGGTAGAGCGGGCGGGCGCCGCACATCGCCAGGTCGTTCACGGTGCCGTTGACCGCAAGGGTGCCGATGTCGCCGCCGGGGAAAAAGAGGGGGCGGACCACGTAGGAGTCGGTCGTGAACGCCATCCGGCCCTCCGGCGGGTCGAAGACCGCCCCGTCGTGCCGGGCGCCCAGAAGGGGGTTGCCGAAGGCGGGGAGAAACATCTTTTCGATCAGCTGGTGCGTCAGGGTGCCCCCTCCGCCGTGGGCCAGCAGCACCTGGGGATACTGTCGAATGGGTATGGGACAGACAAACGAGTTACCGGTCTTCACGATCGCTCCCTCTGGATGGGTGGAAATCAGCTTCTTCTTCTCCTGTAATGATAGTAGGCGGCGCAGGCCCCCTCGGACGACACCATCGTCGCTCCCAGGGGGTGTTCCGGGGTGCAGCGGGTGCCGAACTCGGGGCATTCGCGGGGCTTGAGGATCCCCTGCAGGACCAGGCCGCTCCGGCACTCCGGCGGCTCCTCGGTCGTGCGGTGGGCGACGCCGAACCGGGTCTCGGCGTCGAGCGAGGCGTATTCCTCCCTGAGGCCCAGGCCGCTCCGGGCGATTTCCCCGATCCCGCGCCACTTGCGCGGGACCACCCGGAATATCTCCCCCATCAGCTTCCGGGCGGCGGGGTTCCCTTCGGGACGCACCGAGCGGGAGTACTGGTTTTCCACCTCCGCCCGCCCCTGTTCCAGCTGCCTCAGGCACATGTAGAGCCCCTGCAGGATATCGACCGGTTCGAATCCCGTGACCACGATGGGGATATGGTAGCGGGAGGCGATCGGCCCGTATTCGGACGTTCCCATCACGGCGCACACATGACCCGCCGCCAGAAAACCCTGGACCCGGTTGCCGGGGGAAGAGAGGACCGCTTCCATGGCCGGGGGGACGCGCACGTGGGACACCAGCATGGAAAAATTACGCACCCCCTGCCGGACGGCCTGATAGGCGGCCATGGCGACGGCGGGCGCCGTGGTCTCGAACCCCACGGCAAAGAACACGACCTCGCGGTCGGGATGGGCCGCGGCCAGCCGGAGCGCGTCGAGGGGCGAGTAGACGATGCGCACGTCCCCTCCCGCCGCTTTGACCGAGAGAAGGTCCCGGGAAATCCCCGGGACCCGCAGCATGTCCCCGAAGGAACAGAAGCAGACCCCGGGGACGGAGGCGATTTCGATCGCCTTTTCGACATACTCGAGCGCCGTGACGCATACGGGGCATCCGGGGCCGTGGACCAGGGTGACGGCGGGGGGGAGCAGCTCGTCGATGCCGAACTTGACGATGGAATGGGTCTGTCCGCCGCATACTTCCATGATCGTCCAGGGCCCGGTGGTGATCCTGCCGATCGCCTCCGCGCAGGCCCGGGCGGCGGTCCCGTCGCGGTATTCGTCGATATGCTTCATCGGTTATCCACCCCGGCCAGCCGGTCCATCTCCTCGAGGTACGAAAGCGTCTCCTCCGCCTGCGCCTCGTCTATGGTGCTGATGGCGAACCCGACGTGCACGAGGACATAGTCCCCTACGTCCGCTTCCGGCACGTAGGCGAGGTTGACCTCCTTGAGGATCCCGCCGAAATTGACCTTTCCGCTGCGAAACACCGGATCGGTGCTGTCGATGCTCTCAATCTTTCCCGGAACCGCCAGACACATGGTCCCCTCCCCCGATGATGGAATCGTTGGTTTCGCCCGCGCCGAGAGAGCGCGACGCCGCCGCGATCTGCCCCAGTGCGATGCCGCCGTCGTTGGGCGGAATCCGCTGGTGCCAGTAGGGGCGGAACCCCTCCTCGCGCAGCCTCCCCACGGCCCGCTCCAGCAGTATTTTGTTTTGGAAGCACCCCCCGGTCAAGGCTATGCACGGGGCTCCCACCCTCCGCGCCACCGCCACGATGATGTCCGCCAGAGAGTTGTGAAACCTCCCGGAGATTTTCGCCGGGGGGGCGGAGGCGCGGACATCGGCGATGACGGCCCGGATGAGGGGTTCCCAGTCCACGCCGAGCGGCCCCCCCCCGGGGCGCTCCGGGTCCAGGATCCCGAAGGGGTAGGCGTCCGCCCCCGTCCCCTCCGCGGCGAACTCCAGCTCCATGGCCGCCTGGCCCTCGAACCGGAGCCTCTGGCGCAACCCGGCCAGGGACGCCACCGCGTCGAAAAGCCGCCCCGCGCTTGTCGTCCAGGGGGAGTGGATCCCCCGGAGCAGCATCGTGCCGAGGACGGGGAGTTCGGCCGCGCTGAAGGCCCGGACCGGCGCGAGACCGGTTTCCCCGAAGACGGCGTTGCCCAGGATCTCGTACAGCACCCCGAGGGCCGAGCGCCGCGGCTCCCTGACCGCCCGGTCGCCCCCCGGCAGACGGAACCGGCGCATCGCGGCCACCCGGGCGAACCCGGTTCCTTCCGTCCGCAGAAATTCCCCCCCCCAGACGGCGCCGTCCTCCCCGTACCCGGTGCCGTCCCAGCAAACCCCGAGGACATCCCCCTCCAGTTCGTTCTCAGCCATGCAGGCGGCGACGTGGGCGTGGTGGTGCTGGATTTCGATCAGCGGGATGCCGGCCGCCCGGGCGTACCGGCTCGAGGCGTAATCGGGATGCCTGTCGGCCGCGATCCACTTCGGCCGCATCGGGTAGAGGCGCAGGAAGCTCTCGATCGCCCCGCGAAAGGCCGCGGTCGACTGCGCCGTTTCCAGGTCCCCGATGTGCTGGCTGAGGAAAACATTCCCGCCGACGGAGACGGCGATGGTGTTTTTCAGGTGCCCGCCGACGGCCAGGATGTTGGAAACGATCCCGTGCGGGCGCAAGGGGAGGGGGGCGTAGCCGCGGGCACGGCGCAGTACGAGCTCGCGCCCGAGGACGATCCGGACGATGGAATCGTCCGCGTGCCGCACGATCGGCCGGTCGTGCACGAGAAAGAGATCGGCGATCCCCTCGAGGCGCCCGAGGGCTTCGGCCTCGTCGATGCAGATCGGTTCGTCCGCGAGGTTCCCGCTGGTGGCGATGACGGGGCGGCCGATCGCGTGCATCAGCAGGTGGTGCAGCGGCGTGTAGGGCAGCATCACCCCCAGGAAGGGGTTGCCCGGGGCGACCCCTTCGGGCAGGGCCGACGGGAGGTCCGTTCTTCTCGCGAGCAGGACGATGGGGGACTGGGGGGACCGGAGCACCCGCTCCTCGAGCGGGGAGACGAGGCACTCGGCGCGCACGGCGTCGAGCGAGGGGAACATGAGGGCGAAGGGCTTCTCCTCCCGGTGCTTTCTTTGCCGGAGGGTTTCGACCGATCCGGCCCGGGTGGCGTCGGCGATGAGGTGGAAGCCCCCCAGGCCCTTGACGGCGACAACCTTCCCCCCAAGCACCGCCCCGGCCGCCGCCTCGAGCGCCCCGCCGTCTTCGGCGACGGTCCGTCCCGAGGAGTCCTCGAGCTCGAGCCGCGGGCCGCACACGGGGCAGGCGTTCGGCTGGGCGTGGAAGCGGCGGTCGGCCGGGTCCTCGTATTCGGCCCGGCAGCGGGGGCACATCTCGAACGACTTCATGGAGGTATTGGGCCGGTCGTAGGGGAGCGATTCGATGATGGTGAAGCGCGGACCGCAGCGCGTGCAGTTTGTGAACGGGTAGCGGTAGCGGCGGTTGGAGGGGTCCATGATTTCGCGGGCGCAGGCGTCGCAGGTGGCGATGTCGGGCAGGATCAGGGCGTTCGTCTCCCCCGCCGCCGCGCTCGGCCCGATTTCAAACCCCCGGGAGAAGACCGGGTCGAGGATGGAATATTCCAGGCTCTGGATGGAGGAGAGCTCCGGCTTCTCCCTCTCGATCCGGAGGAGGAAGGAGTCGAGCAGCGCCTGCTCCCCTTCGACTTCGATGAAAACCCCCTGGGAGGAATTCCGGACCGATCCGGTGAGACCCATCCCGGAAGCGAGCCTGTGGATAAAAGGGCGGAAACCGACCCCCTGGACCGCTCCCTGGATGGTGATCCGCATCCTTTGAATCACTGCCCGGAAGCGCCCTTCCCCCTGAGCCATTCGCACCAGGCGTCGATTCCGGCGCCCGTCTGGCAGGATATTTCAAAAACCCGGAGGTCGGGGTTGATTTTGAGGGCGTTGCCCCGCAGGACGTCGAGCCGGCAGTTCACGTAGGGGACCAGGTCGGTCTTGTTGATGATGAGGACCGACGCGTTGCGGAACATCGCCGGGTATTTCAGGGGTTTGTCGTCCCCCTCGGTCGTGCTCAGGACCACCACCTTCAGCGCCTCCCCGAGGTCGTAGCCGGAAGGGCAGACCAGGTTTCCGACATTTTCGATGAAGAGCAGGTCGACGGAGTCCAGGTCCAGCTTCCCCATGGCGTCGGCCACCAGGCCCGCCTCGAGGTGGCAGCCCCCCATGGTCACGATCTGGACCACGGGGACCTGGTACTCGGCTACGCGCTGCGCGTCCAGGTCGGTCTGGACGTCCCCCTCGATGACGGCCATCCTGCAGCCGTCCCGCAGCCGCTCGAAAGTCCTTTCCAGGATGGAGGTCTTGCCGGCGCCCGGGCTGCTGACGAGATTCAGGACGAAGATCCCCCGGTCCCGGAAGAAGCGCCGGTTCCGCTCGGCGATCTGGTCGTTCTTTTCGAGTACTTTCCGCTCAATGGTCACTATGCTCATAAGGCCTCACCGCCATGATCCACCAGTTCGATGTCCACGACCTCCAGTTCCTTGCCCGAAATCACCTCCAGGTCGGAGCCGCCGCAGTGGGGGCAGAGGAACACCAGTTCTTCCAGCTCGAATTCCCGTCCGCACCCCCGGCAGCGGCAGGACGTGGGCACCTCCTCGATGAGGAGCGCCGCCCCCGGCATTTCCGATTCCCCCGCCATCACGCCGAAACAGAAATCGAGCGAATCGGGGACCACTCCCGCGAACCGCCCGACCCGGACCCTGATTTTCCGGATGTCCCGGGCCAGTCCTTCGGGGATCGACTGCCGGACAATTTCCAGGATGTTCTCGGCGATGCCCAGTTCATGCATGATGACAAACCGGGGGCGGGGTGGCACAGGTATTGCGTCTTGAATTCATATTTCACCAAACAGGGAAGAATACCATACGCGGGGCCCGATGGCCTAATCGGCTATCCCTTTTTGCGCCGGCGGCGCCGTTTCCGACGGGGTGCCCCGATTTGGACGGGAGGACCGGGCCGGTTTGTGCTTTAATAGGTTCCAGGGCCACGCGGGGAGATCCGAGGCGGCGGCTCCAACTCATTCAGCGGGAGGTAGGCGGCATGAAAAACATGGCGGTCAAAATAATGGGCCTCGCCCTCGTGGCGGCTGCGGCCGCGTCGATCGGATGGACGGCGGACCCGGACCGGATAGTGGTGATGAACCCCCAGGGGATCAAGCCCGAAATTCGCAAGATTCCGATGGCGGCGCGTCCCGCTTCGCTCGACGGCAAGACGGTCTACATCGTGGACACCAAGTATCCGAATACGAAGCCGTTTGTCGAGGAGCTCCATGCGGCCCTCAAGGCGAAGTATCCGGCGACGACCTGGGTGCTGAAGGACAAGTTCGGCGGTTACATGGACGACGACCCGAACCTCTGGAAGGAGATCAAGGCGAAGGCCGCTGGGGCCATCGTCCTGGTGGGGCATTGAAGCAGCTGCTCGCCGGCGGTCGTCGGCCACGCAGTGACCCTGGAAAGAATGGGCGTTCCCGCGGTCCCCATCATCACGGCGCGTTTCAAGGAGCTCGTGACCACGATCTCCTACAAGAAGGGGATCCCCAACATGCGGATCACCTATACCCCCCATCCCATCACCGACCGTCCGGCGGAACTGTGCCGCCAGTATATCGCCGGGAACGATCCCAACTCGGGTCAGCCGATGCTCGGGCAGATATACGCCGGGCTGAGCCGCCCCCTGTCGGCCGAGGACGGCAAGGCCGGTTTTCTCCCGCGGGAGGAGCGGACGCGGCTCCTGCCGCCCGACACCCCCGACAGGCTCATGGAGTATTTCCACGAGCAGGGGTTCACCGACGGCAATCCCGTCATCCTGCCGACCGAGGAAAGGGTCGCCGAGATGCTGAAGGCCACGAGCCGCCAGCCGGACGAGTGGGTGGGACAGATGCGCCCCTCCCCCCCGCACGAAGCCTGGTATTACACCGTCGAGATGGTGGCCGTGAACGCCGTGATGGCGGGCGCAAAGCCGGAATATTTCCCTACCATCCTGGCCCTGGCGGGCAAGGGGGTCACCTCGATGTTCAGTTCCACTTCGTCTTTCGCCCGGATGGTCGTGGTCAACGGGCCGGTCGTGGACGAAATCGGGATGAACACGGGGATCGGGGCCATGGGACCGGTATCCCGGGCCAACAGCGCCATCGGCCGGTGCTGGACCCTGATTTCCAGGAATCTCGGCGGCTCGGGCAAACCGGGGGAAACCTACCTCGGGAGTCAGGGGAATCCCCTGAACTACAACAACCTCTGTTTCCCCGAAAACGAGGCGGGGTTGCCGGCGGGCTGGAAGCCGCTTCACGTGCAGAAGGGATTCAAGAAATCGGACAGCGTCGTCAGCGTCTTCAGCGGCTGGAGCATGAGCGACATCGCGTGGTACTCGCCGCTGCCGATTCACGAGGTCATCCGGGGGTGGCTCGAGCATTTCTTCTCCTTCGGCACGACCCAGGCCACCCTCGTCCTCGACCCGATCGTCGCGGCGGACGTGGCGGCCAGCGGCCACCCCACCAAGGAATCGTTCGCTAAATACCTTGCCGAAAACACCGGAACGCCGGGGTGGCTCTACTGGTCCCAGAACGAGAAGGCGCTGGAGCAGGCGAAAAAGGGGGTGCAGCCCTACGCCGGCTGGCTCCGGCAGGGCGAGGGGGCGGTGGTTCCCGTTTCCCGCTACACCCGCGGCGCCGCCGCCGGGCGCAACCCGGCATTCATGGCGTCCAAGGACAGCAACGAGACCTCCACATCCATTGAAATCGTCGTCACGGGAGGGGGCACGAACACCTTCTGGTCCGGCGGGGATTTCGGCTATGTGGGGAGCGCCAGCGTGGATGACTGGAGATAGGAAGAGGAGACCTATGAAAAGCAGATTCGCAGTGTTTGTGGCAGGGATCCTGGCGCTGGCGGCCGCAGGCGGTCTGAAACCGGCGGCGGCGCAGGAGAATTCCTCGACGAAACCGGCTGCCGTCGGTTCCCGGGTGCGGTCCATGGTCGAACTCGGATCGGTCTATTCGAACATCTACGACATCGCCGTCACCGTGATCGAAACCGTGCGCGGCCCGGCGGCGCTCGAGCGCCTCCGGGCGGCCGATCGGGACAACCCGGCACCCCGGGCGGGGATGGAATATATCCTGGCGCGGGTCAGGTTCGAGCTGAAGGGGAGGGCCGTCAGCGACACCCTCACCTTCAGCCTAGGGGAGTCGCCGCTCGAATGGGTCGCGCTCTCGGAGGATCTGACCGAGTACGAGCGGGTGCCGGTCAAGGTGCCCGCGCCGCCCCTGGCCGGGGTGGTGAAGCCGGGCGGGTCGATCGAAGGTTGGGTCGCCTTCGCGGTGGCGGAGAAGGACCCGAAGCCCGTCATGGTGTTCGATCCGGATACGGGGGGCGCCACCGGGCGCGGCAGGACGCTGTTCTTCAAGCTCTACTGAGGCCGCCCCGATGTCTTTGCCGGCGGCAGGCGCCTTGTTGCACCGCCTGCCGCCGGGTTCAGCCCGAAAAATAACATTTGCCTTGCGGCGCCCCCCTCTGGTAGCCTTTTTTCCATGTTTGGCGACAGTTTTGTGAAACCTATCATTTTCCGTTGTGCAACTTGCGCAAACGTCTCTCTTTCCCTCCCCATTAGTCCCTGCTGCTGATCCATGACACCATCGCCGGAAAGGGATAGTCCCCTTCCTGCATGAGAGGACCACTATGTTGAAGGAAAAACGTTTCGTAAGCTGGCGGCGGATGAGCCGCCTCCGCATCATCGTCATCATCGCGGGATTCGCATGCCTGCTTCACGTCACCCGCCGGGAATGTTCCCCAACGGTGGACGCTCAAGTTTATAATCCTCAAAGCCTTACGGATTTCCCGCCGGTTTCCCGGGACATGGAGCCCTTCCAGGCCACCGCCTACTGCGTCACCGGGATCACCAAGAGCGGGATCCACGTGGCCCCCGGGCACGTGGCGGCCGATCCCAGGGTTATCCCATTGGGTTCCATGATTTACGTCGATTCCCCCCTGATGGGCGGCATCTACCAGGTCCTGGATACCGGGGCGCTGATCAAGGGCAAAATCATCGATATCTACATCCCCAGCTACGAACAGTGCCTCGAGTTCGGCCGCAGGATGGTCAAGGTCAGGGTACTGCGCTACGGTTTCCAGGGGGAAGAGCAGCCGAATCCACCAAACAGGCCGCGCGGCTAGCCCCCCGCGGTTCGCGTTTTTTCGGGGAACAGGTTGCATCCGGGCCGCCGGGTGGCTCATCATGGATGTATGGGCGGTGAGCCCGCGGTTTTCTACAGGGAGGGGGATCCATATGAGGCTGAAATCCATAATTATCCCATATCTCGCGGCGGTCATGCTCCTGGGGGGAGTCGCCCGGGCCGACCAGATCGTGCTCAGGGACGGTACCGCCTATTCCGGAAAATTCATGCGCGGGGATGCGCGTACGGTGGAATTCCGCGTCCTCGGGCGGCTCGAGGTCTTCCCGGTCGCCGATGTCGACCGGATTACGTTCAGTGAACCGGAGCCTGCGCCCATCCCGGCGGAGGCCCCCGCTGCGGCGCGGGCGACCGGGGAACTCCCGCCGGTCGAAACCGGGGAAACGCCTTCGACGGCCGCCGGGCGCCCGGCGGAACCCTCGATTTCCCCCGGGGCCGCGACGGCGGACGGGACGGTATTCGCCGAGGGGACCGCGGTGACCGTCCGGACCACCTCGGCCATCGACACCGACCGTAACCGCGTCGGGGATGTTTTCGAGGCCACCCTGGAGGACCCGCTGGTTTCCGGGGACCGGACGGTGGCGCCCCGCGGCTCGCTGGTGAAGGGCCGCATCGCCTTCGCCCGGGAATCGGGCAAGCTGGCCGGGCGGTCCGAACTCGTCCTGGAACTGATCGAACTCGTCGTCGACGGCCGGTCGCACCTCCTGGATACCTCCGATTACACCGAAGTCGGCGCTTCCCGCGGCAACCGCACGGCGGCGACCGTGGGAGGAACCGCGGCGCTCGGCGCCATCATAGGCGCCATCGCGGGGGGGGGGAAGGGAGCGGCCATCGGTGCGGCTTCGGGCGCCGCGGTCGGCACCGGGGTGCAGGTGGTTACCAGGGGGGAGACCCTGAAGATACCGGCGGAGACCATTCTGGAATTCCGGTTGCGCTCCCCGCTCGTGTTCCCCCGCTGAAGGGCGGGCTGGAATCCTCCCGCAGCGACCGTCCGGCCGGGGGGGCATCCTCCCCGGGTCCGGATGGAGTTTTTCGAGGCCCCGGTGATCATCCACATTCTGAAAGCACAGCAGGCCTTTGGGGCGATGGCGGCCCTGGATGACGGCGCCCTCCCCCTGGACCGGGCGGCCCTCGCCATCGCGGCCGAGGAGTACCCCGGGCTGGACACGGACGGGTACCTGAGGCGCCTGGATATCCTGGCCGCCCGTGCGGAGGTCCTCATCGGGGACAGCCGGGAACCCGCCGCCGTCATCGACGGCCTCAACGAAGTCCTGTTTGTCCAGGAGGGGCTCGGCGGCAACGGGGAGGATTATTACGATCCCCGGAACAGCTTCCTGAACGAGGTTCTCGACCGCCGCCTCGGGATCCCGATTTCCCTGTCGATCATCTACATCGAGGTCGCCCGCCGCATCGGGTTCCCGATCGGCGGGGTCGGGCTCCCGGGACATTTCCTCGTCAAGCACACGGCGGCGGACCGGGACATCCTGATCGACCCCTTCCACCGCGGCCGCATCCTCACCTTCAACGACTGCCAGGAACTGCTCGACCGGATCCACGGCGGGGAGCTGACGGTGGACGCGGCGCTGCTCGAGCCGATGGGAAACAGGGCGATCCTCACCCGGATGCTCTACAACCTGAAGGCGATCTACACCCAGAAGGAAGAGCACCTGAAGGCCCTCTCGGCCGTGGACAAGATCCTGATGCTGAACCCGGGGGTCCCGTCGGAAATCAGGGACCGCGGCCTCCTCTACATGCAGACGGGCCTTTTCGCCCGGGCCCTCGCGTCGCTCGAGGCCTACCTCACCCGGACCGCGGCCCCCGAGGACAGCCGCCACGTCCGGGACAACATCCGGGTGCTGCGCGGCGTCGTCTGCGCCGAGAACTGAGAACGCCGGGAGACGGGAGACCGGCCATAAGGAGACAGGAGTCCGCAATGATGTTCGAACAAGGCGCCATCCGCCCCCCCAACGAGGCCGGCAGCCTGCTGGTGCGTGTCACCCGCAACTGCCCCTGGAACCGCTGCCACATCTGCCCCCCCTTCAAGGGGCTCAAATTCTCCAAGCGCCCGGTGGAGGAGGTCAAGCAGGACGTCGACCGGATGGCCGAGCTTTATGCCTCCCGCGGCCGCGCCCCCGAATCGGCCTTCCTGCAGGACGCCGACAGCCTGGTCGTGCCCACCGGCGAGCTGCTCGACATCATCGGCCATATCCGCATGCGCTTCCCGTCGGTCCGGCGCGTGACCACCTACGCGCGGGCCAGGACCATGAAAGGGAAGAGCATCGGGGACCTCGGCCGGCTGAGGGAGGCGGGCCTCACCCGGATCCATTCGGGGATGGAAAGCGGCTCCGCCGAGGTGCTCGAACTGATCCGAAAGGGGAACACCCCCGACGATATCCTCGCCGGGGGGCTGCACGTGGTCTCCTCCGGGATATCGCTTTCCGAGTACATCATGCCGGGAGTGGGGGGGCGCCGCCTGAGCCGGGACCACGCCCTGGAGACCGCGAAAATCCTCAACCGGATCCGCCCCGATTACGTCCGCGTGCGTACCCTGGCCATCCACCCCCTGTCGCCGCTCGAGCGGATGACGCGGGAGGGCGCTTTCGAGCCGATGACGGATGCGGAAATCGTGGCCGAGATCAGGCTGCTCCTGGAGCATCTCGACGAAATGCCGGCCCATTTCCGCTGCGGAGATTTCAGCCTCAACCTCCTCATGCAGGTGGACGGCCGGCTGGACCGGGACAAGGGGGCCATGCTCGACGAGATCGACCGGTTCCTGGCCCTCGACCCGGAGCGGCAGAAGGCGTTTGCGCTGATCCAGCGCTCCTATCCCGGGCTGGTGCCCCTGGATGTGGCGGAGGACGCCCGCATCATGGAGGAGGCGGCATCGGAGGTCCGCCGCCTGGAGGCATCGGAACCGGACGGGTTCAACCGGGCCATCCGGGCCCTCATGACGCGACAGCTTCCGCCCCTGCCCGGACCCGCCTGGCCGGACCAGGGTCCTCCGGACCGGGTCATTTCAGGGGATTGACCACCACGATTCCCTCCAGATCCTGACCGGGGTTAAAATCCTCGCTCCAGAGTTCCTTTGCTCCCGCCGTCCTGGCGGCGGCCACTATCAGGGCGTCCCAGAAGGACAGGTGGAGTGTGTCCCGCAGCCTCATCCCTTCCAGCAGAAGGGCACGGTCGTTTTCAACGACGTCCCATTCAAGATAATTGAGGACAATCTCCCGGGCGGTGCCCCCCTCGACCCTCTTCCGGAGGAGGTTGACATAAAACTCCTGCAGAACCTGGATGCTTATGCTCGGCGGCAGGGGACGGTCCCACAGCGATGCCAGGGCGGATTTCGCCGCCAGGTACTTGTCCCCCGCGTCCCGGTCATGAGCGTATACGAGGATGTTGGTATCCACGAAGACGCTCTTATCGCTCATGGGATTCCTCTCTCGACAAGGGGAAGCCGCCGAGGGCAGGGGCCCGGTCCATATGCTGCAGGGCGCTTTCTTTGGCCGATTGCGATCGTTTTCTTCGGGCAAGCGCGTGGGCGATCAATCCCGAGACCCACTCGGACAGCGACTGGTCCTGTTCCACGGCCGCGTGCTTCGCCTGCCGGAGCACGCCTTCATCCAGGCGCAACGTCAGATTCCTTCCCATGGCCCCCTCCATGCACAGTTATAGTATAGCACAAATACTGTGCAGAAACGCCCGGCAGGGCGGGGACCCTGCCATGAAAAAAAAGGCCGGCGCCCGGTAACGGGCGCCGGCCGGCGTGTCGTGGTTTCAGATCGTGTCAGGAGTTGCAGGACCCGGCGCAGGAGCCGCAGGCGCCTTCGGGTTTCGGCAGGCTGGAGGAGATCTGAAATCCCTCTCCCATGGGGGTGGACACGAAATCGATCGTCACGGGCTGGATCTTTTCCAGAAATTCCTTGTCGACGACGAAGGTGATTCCGTTCTCTTCAAAAGACGTGTCGTTTTCCGTTGACTCATCCAGAGTCATGCCCACGGAGGGCCCCGATCAACCCCCCTCGTTCAGCATGAGGCGGATGGACGGAGCGTCCGTCCTGTCCTTGAGATAAAGCTTGATCATCTCACTCGCTTTTTCGGTAACTTGTAACACTCTGTCTCCTCCAGACCAAAGTTTTGACATCCGGGGTAATGATACCGGTTTCCCGGCATGATGGATACTCCTTAAAACGGGAATCCGTCATGCGGTCAGTACCGCAGCAGGGCCGACGGGTTCTCCACGACGGCCCAGCAGACATCGGGGCCCGATTCCTTCAGCTCGCCGTCACGGCCGTAAATCATGCAGTGGGGGATGCTGCGGATGTTGTACTGGCCGGCCACGGAAGAGTCCCAGTCGGTGATGTCGATCTCCCGCAGTTCAAAAAAATCGGATTGCGCGTCGGCCGCCTCCAACTGAGGCAGTATTTTGCGGCAGGAGGGTCACCAGTCGGCATAGAAGAGAAAGACCGTGTGGCGCCCCGCGGCCAGGTGGCCGGCGAGGTCGACCCTCTCCCCCGTGCTGATCCGGAGCTCCCCGCGCCCCGATTTTCCGGCGCCGGGGTCGCGACCGATCCAGGTCCACGCCCCCCAGACGGCGAGGAGGACCACCACGATGAGGGTGATTTTGTTTTTCGGGGAACCCGGCCCCCGTTTCGCATCCGCGGCGCAGGCGGGACATTGCGTAAAGGCCTCATCCGAGCCGTATCCGCATTCGGGGCACCGCTTTTTCGCTTCCATTGGCATATCCACCCTCTGGTTTGTCGTCAGGCCCGTCCTCGAGGCCCTCCCCTGTAGGTTGCCCGATGGGGCCCCGGAAGGCAAGAGCACCATTTGTTTCCGGCCTTTCCTGGGACATAATGATCATAAGCCCCTCGACGGGCGGCCTGTCGGGATCGCCCGCGGAGGGGAGAAAGGATGAGGCTATGGCCGACGACAACACGAGGAAAGAGGTCGCCACCGCCCTGGTGGCGGGCGCCCTGCTCGGCGCGGGGATCGCGCTCCTGTTCGCTCCGCAGTCCGGACGCAAGACCAGGCGCAGGATCCGTCACCTGGCCGAGAACGCCGGGAGCCGGGCTCATGCCGTGCAGCGGGAACTGTGGCATTCGGTGGAGAACATCAAGGAAGACATCGAGGAGAGGCTGCAGGCGGGACTGGCCGACGGCGTGCAGTGGACCGACGGAAAGATGGACGAGCTTCGGCAGGCGCTGGCGACCGCCAGGAAGACGATCGGGGAACAGTTCGAGAAGATCCAGGCCCGCTAGGGAACAGTCACCGGTGTCCACGGAGCGACACCGGTGACTGTTCCCCCCCCATTCTACCAGGAGGGTTGTATCATCGACTGGTTCAAGGATCTGCATCCCGTGCTTCAGGCCCTGTGGGCGACGCTGTTCACATGGGCCGTGACCGCGCTCGGCGCCTCGGTGGTCTTCTTTTTCAAGACCATCAACCGCAAGGTACTCGACTCCATGCTGGGGTTCGCCGCCGGAGTGATGATAGCGGCCAGCTTCTGGTCCCTGCTGGCTCCGGCCATCGAAATGGCGGAGGAAACCAACGGGTCGCTCTCCTGGGTCCCCGCGGTGGTGGGGTTCCTCCTCGGCGGCGTCTTCCTGCGCCTGGTCGACCGGGTGCTGCCGCACCTGCACCCGGGCATGGATCTGGACGAGGCGGAGGGGATCCCCACCTCGTGGCGCAGGAGCGTCCTGCTGGTGCTGGCCATTACCCTGCACAACATTCCCGAGGGCCTGGCGGTGGGGGTGGCCTTCGGGGCCGCGGCTTATGGCCTCTCCTCGGCCACGATCGCCGCCGCGGTGGTGCTGGCGCTCGGCATCGGCATCCAGAATTTCCCCGAGGGGATGGCCGTGGCCGTCCCCCTCCGGCGCGAGGGACTCTCCCGGGGCAAATGCTTCCTGTACGGGCAGCTGTCGGGGATCGTGGAACCGATCGCCGGCGTGGCGGGCGCCGCCGCGGTGCTGGTGATGCGCCCGATCCTCCCCTACGCCCTGTCGTTTGCCGCCGGGGCCATGATGTTCGTCGTCATCGAGGAGCTGATCCCCGAATCCCAGGCCGAGAAGAACACCGATATCGCCACCCTGGGCGCCATGCTCGGCTTTGCCGTCATGATGACGCTCGACGTCGCCTTGGGCTAGGGGACAGTCACCGGTGTCCCTCCGTGGACACCGGTGACTGTCCCCCTATGACGATAAACCGTATCCCCAGGGTCGCCGCGAGCGCTCCCAGGAAGTATCCGGCCGGGGTGAAGAGGCCGTTGTGCAGGGCGAGCGTGTGGTACCAGGCGTAGTTCCACCCCAGGTACAGGTCGGACGCGTGGCGGCCGAGCACCAGCAGGGAGGGGAGCGCGCCGGCCAGGATTCCCGCGATCGCCAGGGCCCTCCCCTTCATCGAAGGCGCCCGCCCGATCAGGGTCCACAACCAGGCGGGGAGCAGTAAAAAAATCCATGCCCAGTGGGAGTTGCGCGCAAAAGCCAGGGCGGTGACGATGACGAGGAGCACGAGCAGCACCGCTTTCGAGGCGGCATACCGCGGCGCGGGCCACTCCTTCAGCGCGTACCGGCACACCACCCAGGAGGCGAGGGCGACGAGTGCGGCGGCCCCGAAAACGGCCCCGAGAACGCGCCAGTCGGGGTGGACCAGGACGGGGTCGCGCGCCGTCGCCGGGTAGAGAGGGTACACCGGCAGGAGGCGGAGCGCCCCCGTCAGGCGCACGCCCAGGAAAAGGACGAGGAAGGGGAGGAAGGTGGCCGCGACGGCCCAGAGCTCTCTCGAGACCTGGGCGGCGTCGAGCTTCGGCCGCGCGCCCGCCAGCTGCCACCAGAGGAAGGGACCGAGCGGCAGAAACCACAGCAGCTGGATGACCCGGACCCAGGGGATGGCCAAAAACCTCCCTCCCGCGCTGCGAAGGGCGTCGGGCGCTTCCCGGGGGATCTCC
The DNA here is from genome assembly GCA_012729555.1 of Acidobacteriota bacterium. Classification (NCBI taxonomy): domain Bacteria; kingdom Pseudomonadati; phylum Acidobacteriota; species Acidobacteriota bacterium. The sequence continues at coordinate 169,964 of JAAYCX010000012.1, read as the reverse complement.
GGCGCCTCGTCCAGGGAGCGCACGATCCGTTCGGCCGCCATGCCGAAGCGGCGCACGCTCGCGGGCCGGATGTTGGCGATCCCGTCCCCGGGGGAGTGGAAGAGTTCCCGCGCCCGGGCGCGGTCGGCCGATACGCTCCCAAGGTTGACGGCCGGGATCCCCTCCCGCAAAAACGGCCCCTGGTCGGCGCTGGAAATCTGCAGCGCCCGGTCGACGGTTTCCCCGAGCCGCGAGGCTCCCCTGGCGTCCAGACCCTCCACGGAGGCGGCCTGCGCCGCCAGGCGGCGCAGCCACGGGGGGGTGAAGCCCGAGACCTGGCCGGTCTCCTCGAGGCGGAAAGCGGCCAGCTCCCCCGCCGCCACGTGGTCGAGCGACAGGACTGCGGCGATGCGGTCCTTCAGCGGATACCCGGCTGCCAGGTCCGCGGCGCCGGCGTTCCCCCATTCCCCCCCGTCGGTAAAGGCGAAAAGGAGGCTCCGGCGGGTCGGGGCTTTCGAAAACACGCGGGCGAGTTCCAGGAGCACCCCGACGGCGGCGCCGTTTTTCATCCCCCCCTCGACGGCGGTGTCGGCGGTGTCGTAATGGGCGACGATGGCGACGATCTCGTCCGACTCCCCTTTTTTGAGCGCCAGCACGTTGCGCCCCACCCGGTTGCGGCTTCGGACCCTCGCGTCGAAGTGGAGGAACTCGACCTCGTAGCCGAGCGAGGAGAGAGAGTCGATGAGGTCGCCGCTTGACTGCCGGGACTCGAGGCTGCCGAAGAGCCGGTCCGGGTTCCGCGTCACGAACGCATGCGCGGCCCCGAGGGCGCGCGCGGCGTCGAACTCGAGCGGCGTCCCGCTTACGCTCATGCCGGGCGCGGGCGTGGAGAGGAGCCACGCGATCAGCGAGGCGGCGACGACGGCGGCAGCCAGGACGATGCGGACGATCTGCTTGTGTCTCGTTTCCATGGGCCTCCTTTTACGGGACAAGCCGGCCCATCTTACCCCAAAGCGGGGCGCGGGGGAGAAACCGATTTGCAGGGCCCTACTCGGCGAGGGCCGAAGCGGCGGTCCCCGTCAGGCGCAGCAGTTCGATCCGGCGCTCGACCAGGGTGTGGTCGGCGTCGACGAGGGCGCGCTCCTTCCCCTGCAGCTCGAACCGGCGGGCGGCCATCTCCTGGTCGCTCACCCGGCCCTCGGCGAAAAGCGCCTCGTCCAGCGCCTGCAGCTCCCTGGCCGTCTCGAGGTCCTGGCGCGCCAGGTCCGCCGCCCCGCGGGCGATTTCGAGCGCGCCGAGCGCGCGTTCGATCTCCACCTTCAGGTCCGACTTCAGCCCCTCCAGCCGGTGGCGTTCCCCCTCCTCCTCGAGCCGGCTCCGGGCGACGCGGGCGGCCGTGCGCGACCCGGTGAACAGCGGGACCTCGATCGACAGCCCCAGGAGGTAGTTGTGCCGCTCGAAGCGCCGGTAGTAATCCTCGTAGTTGTTGGAGCGGCTGAACAGGGCGTATTCGGTGACGAAGTTCATGCGCGGGTGGCGCTCCCCCTTCTCCGCGGCCGTGTGGAATTCCCTGGCCCGGACGGAGGCCTCGGCCTCGAGGATCCCGGGCGAGGAGCGGACCGCCCGCCGATAGATCTCTTCGGCCGGTTCCCCTTCGAGGGGATTTTGGACCAGGGGGTCACGGGTCTCGATGGAGACCGTGTCCGCGGTCCCGGTCAGGGCCCGCAGCTCGGCCTGGAGCACGCGCGCCTCCTCCCGGGCGACCAGCAGGTCCTGCCGCGCCGCGGCGGAGGCGGTGCGGGCGACGGCGGCGTCGACGGGGCGCGCCTTCCCCCCCTCGAGCAGCGATTCGGTGGCCTCCTGCCGCCTGAGCGCTTCCTCCAGGCGGCGCCCGGCCAGCGCCTGGACCCTGCGCGCCTGGTGCAGCCGGCCGTAGCAAAGGGCGGTTCGGGCGGCCACCTCGTTCCGGACGCGCCCGGCGGCGAACTCGCCCGCGCGCTCGGACTCCTTCGACTCCTTGACGAGGTTGGAGTTCTTGGTGCTGAAGAGGGACTGGCTCCCGATGATCTTGAATATGGAGGGGGCACTTCCTTCGATGCTGAGCGGGAAGCCGTTGTTGTAGGCCAGCCCGGTTCCCGCGGTCACCTGCGGCCGGTCGAGCGAGCGGCTCTCGCGCACCGACTCCCCCGCCTGGAGCGCCTGCGTCCGGGCGAGCAGCACCTCCGGGGAGCGCTCCAGGGCCAGGCTGACGGCCTGCTGCAGCGTCAGCGCCCGCGTCCCGGCCGGCGTTTCGGAAGGGTGGGCCCACGGCAGGCACAGGGCAAAAACAACAAGGGTTCCCGACAATCTCTTCATGACTTGACGCCTCGGATGTGTGTTCCGGAAACAGGTCCGCAATCGGGGAAGTCTATTTGATTTCCGCCAGTGCGTCCCTGGCCCTGGAATATTCGGGGTTGAACCGGAGGGCGGTCTCGAACGCCGCGCGCGCCCCGGCGGTCTCACCCCGGGCGAGGAGGCACTGGCCGATCCAGTAGTGCACCTCCTCGTGGGAGGGGTCCCCGTCGTGGAGGGGGCCGGCGGCGAGAGCCGCGAGGCTCCGCTCCGCTTCCTCGAGCTGCACGCCGAGCCTCACCCGCGCCGATGCCACCAGGAGCGCCGAGCTTGTTGATTTCGGATCCAGGCCGAGGGCCTTCAGGCCGGAATCCAGGGCCCCCCTGTAGTCCTTCCGGTCCAGCCGGTACCCGGCCAGGTCCCTGTGGGCGCTGGTATGGTGCGGGTAGTCGACGGTCGCCCGGAGCAGGGAGGTCTCCGCCTTCTCCCAGTCCTTGTTTTTTACGTGAAGGGTCGCCTCGGCGATGAATTTCTTGGCGGGGTCGATTCCGGCGATGGCTTTTGCCTCCGCCTCCGCCTTGTCCTTCCCCCCGCCCACGATTCCCGGGGCCTGGAGGTAATATTCGAGAAGATCGAACCGGACGTCGATGTCTTCGGGCGCAAGGTCCCTGGCGGTTTCGAACTCCCTCACCACCTTCCGGGCCAGCGAGAAGGCGGATGTGAAAAACGCCCGGGAGGCCCGGTCCCCGTAGGCGCGTCCGAGCCAGAGATGGTAGCGCGCGTTGCGCGGCTCGATCTTCACCGCCTCTTCCAGTTCCCGGACCGCCTCCTTCCACTCGCGGAGCCGGGTGTGGGTCCGCGAGAGCCAGAAGCGGATCTCGGCGTTTTTCGGATCGGACCGGGCCAGGTCCCGGAGCAGGGTCGAGGCCTGCCGGTACTCCCCCTTCCCGTAGTGTTCCTTCGCCTTTTCAAATCCTTCGCGTGCGACGGCCACTCCCGGAAGGAGGGCCATCAGCAGCAAAAACATGAGGGGCCTCATCGTCTCCTTCCTCTCCTCCCTTGACTTGATGGATTGCGGGACGGGGGAATTCCGCCCGTGTCCCTGTCATCATACCTATACCCCAATATTTGCGGCCGGTTCAAATATATCTTCCCCCCTCCTCTCACCGGAGGATCCCGGGCGGGAGCGGGCGGAGGAGCGGCGGAATGGCGCTTGTTTCGCGGCGCCGGCCGTCCTATCCTGAAACCCTATGCTCCTGGTGGTCGCTGCACTCGAAGAGGAACTGAAGGCGGGGATGAGGCTCTGCCGCGGGCTGGAGAGCGCGTCGGGCGGTCGACTGCGGCGCGGTACGCGGGACGGGAGGGCGGTGGGCTTCCTGCGGGCGGGCGTGGGGCCGGAAAAGGCGGCCCGGAACCTCGCGGCCGCGCTGGAAAAAGTCCGTCCCGAGCGGATCCTCGTGGTGGGCTACGCCGGGGCGCTCGATCCGGACCTGAAACTGGGGAGCCTGGTGGCCGCGACGCGGGCGATCGAACTCAGCCTCGACGGGGCGGACCCGGACTGGAGCAGGGTCCGGGCCGGGGGGACGTTCGACCTCGCCGACGCCCAGGCGCTCCTCTCCGCGGCCGCCGGAATCGGGGCGACGGCCGGGACGGTCCTCACATCTCCCCACGTTCTGGGGAACCCTGCGCACAAGGAGATCCTGTTCCGGTCGTTTCACGCCTCGATCGTGGACATGGAAACGGCCGCCCTGGCCAGGGTGGCCGCATGCGCCGGTGTGCGCCTGGGCTGCGTCCGGGCGGTCAGCGACGAGGCCCGGGACACGTTTCTGCAACCGTTCGCCTTCGATCCCTCCTCGGGGGTGGGGGACCGGGTGAAAACCCTCCTGCGCACGGGAATGGGCCGCACCTGGCGGCAGTGGAGAGAGCACGCCGCGGTGGCCGGGACGAGCCTTGAGAGGTTTCTGGATCGGTATCTGTAGCCGCTGAGGTCCGGGAAGCAGGGACAGTCTCGGGACTGTCCCCCCGTATTCGATCGCTGCGTCTATTCCATCCCCACCCTGGTCGATTCGATGAAAAACACGTTCCCCATGGCGGGGAATTCCTTCTGCTGGACGGTCCCGGTGACCCGCACCTTGAGCCCCTGGGGGGGTTCCTCGGCGTCTTCCGGGATCGAGGCCCAGACGTAGTTGTTCCCCGACGAAAGCTTGAACATCTTGAACGAGGCCATGGGAGTCCGGGTGTCCGCCATCCCCACCACCACGACCTCCTGTCCGATCCGGTCGGCGATGCTTTCCTGAAGATCCTTGACCGCCACCGTTCCCGAAGGGGTCGAAGAACAGCCCAGCGAAACCAAAATCCACAGGCCGAGAAAAACCGCCGTTGAAAGCTTTTTCATCGCACTGCCTCCTTGCATAGAACCTGATCCGAGAGCACGCTTGTGCGTTGTCGGCCCATCATACACTGATTGCAGAGCTTGGAGCAATCAACTTAACCGCGGCGGCTTTCGGGCGGGCGCTTTCGCTCCTGCGCCCCTGCAACCGGGGGCCGAGGAGTGGTACACTGGGCCGGTCAAAACAAGGGGAGGGCTGTGAAATCATGGCGGATGCGGCAATGCGAGGAGGGCGTTCCCTCAAACCGGTGGCTTTGATCGTCTGTGCGTGCCTTCTGGCCGTTCTCGCCCAGGGCATTTTCCGGGTCGGGGGAACACCCGATGTCCGTATTCAACCGGCGATGAGCGTCATCGGCAAGAGGACGCCCGTGACGGTCGAGATCGCCGAGCCGCGGAGGGGACTGTCGCGGGTCCGGATCGAACTCGTGCAGGGGGAGCATTCCGCGCCGCTGTTCGAAAAAGCCTACACCCCCGCTTCGCAGATTCCGTTCCTGGGATCCGGGACCGTGCGGGATGTGATCGGGGTCGACGCCGGCCGCGAGAGCCTTCCCGCCCTGACCGGGGGGGAAGCGACCATCCGCGTGACGAGCGAGCGGGCCCCGACCTGGCTCCGGCACCCGGATCCCCATGTCGAGGAACTGACCCTGCCGGTCCGCCTGACTCCACCGTCGCTCCAGGTCCGGTCGTCCCAGACCTACGTCCGCCAGGGGGGGTGCGAAGTCGTCGTTTACAGCGTCGGGGAATCGGCCGTGCGTGACGGCGTGCGCGCCGGCTCCTGGTGGTTCCCGGGATTCCCGCTTCCGGGCGGGGGGGCGCACGACCGGTTCGCGCTCTTTGCCGTCCCCTATGACATGGACCGGCCCGAGGTCCGGCTGGTGGCCGAGGACGCCGCGGGGAACGCGGCGGAGGCGGGTTTCATCGACCGTTTCTTCCCGAGGCCGCTGCGGACCGACACCATCCAGGTCTCCGACCCCTTCCTCGACAAGGTGGTGCCGGCGATCGTTTCCCGGACCCCCGAGTTCCGGGAGCGGGGGACCCTGCTCGAGAGCTACCTGGCCATAAACCGCGAGATGCGCGACGCGAACCAGGAGACGATCCTGGCCCTGGCGCGGAAGACCACCCCCGGTTTCCTCTGGCGCGGGGAATTCGTGATGATGCCCAACAGCAAGACGACGGCCTCGTTCGCCCAGCGGAGGTCCTATCTCTACGAGGGGCGGGAGGTGGACGTCCAGACCCACCTGGGTTATGACCTGGCTTCGGTCAGGCGGTCACCGGTTCCCGCGGCCAACTCGGGAGTGGTGCTCTTCGCCGGCTACCTGGGGATTTACGGCAACGCCATCGTCATCGACCACGGGTACGGTCTCCAGAGCATCTACGCGCACCTTTCGTCCATGGATGCCGGGGAGGGGCAGGAGGTGTCGCGGGGAGACGTCATCGGCAGGACGGGGGAAACCGGGCTGGCCGGAGGCGACCATCTCCACTTCAGCGTGCTCCTGCAGGGGCTTCCCGTGGATTCGATCGAATGGTGCGACAGCCACTGGATCGAGAACCGGATCGCGCGCAAGCTGGGCGCCGCCCTCCCCGGCGAACGGTAGGCGCGGCTTTTTCAGGCGCCTGCGGCGACGCTGCTGCACAGCGTCCCGATTCCGGGGATCTCCACCTCCACCCGGTCCCCCGGGTGGAGCGCCCCGGTGCCGCCGGGGGTCCCGGTATAGATGAGGTCTCCCGGCATCAGCGTCAGGTACCGGCTGGCATAGCTCACGATCATCGGCGGGTCGAAGAGGAACTCGCTGAACCGGCCCGACTGCACCACACCGCCGTTGACCCGGGTCTCGATCCCCCCGTTTCTCCAGTCGAAGTTGGCCGCCACGACCGGTCCCGCGGGGGCGAAGGTGTCACACCCCTTGGCGCGCCACCACTGCAGGTCGTTTTTCTGCCAGATCCGGGCGCTGACATCGATGCCGCAGCTGTAGCCCAGGATGTAATTTTCCGCCTCCCCGGGGGAGACCTGCCGGGCCATCCCCCCGATGACTATCACGAGTTCCCCCTCGTAGTGCACGTCGTGGGCGTCGGGGGGGATCCGGATCACCCCGCCGTGGGGGAGGAGGGCCGAAGGGGGTTTGAAAAAGATCTCGGGACTGGCGGGTGCCGAGGTCCCCGGGGCATGGTGGTCGAGGTGGCTGCCGTAATTCAGCCCCACGGCGAGGATCTTGGTCGGTTCGGAGGGGCACAGGATCTCGACCTGGTCCAGGCCGACCGGTGGGTCCGTCTCCACGCATTCGTCGCACGGCCCCATGCGCAGGGCCCGGACCGCGCCGCTCTCCTCGACGCCGGTCATGACTTTTCCCCTGTACCGGTAGCGCAGATAGTTCATGGTTCCGGCTCCGACCGTCCCGGGCCGCCGGCCGCCGGGGGGTCCGCTTCGAACAGCCCGGGGATGGAATCCTCGAGCACTTCCGGTTTCTGCACGAAACAGAAAACCAGGTGGTGCGGGTCCATATCGTAAAACCATCCCGGATGGACCAGGAGGCCCCTTTCGCGAAGGAGCCTTTCCGCGGCCCGTTCCTCGTCCATGTCGCCGATGCCGAGCGCGACGTAAAACCCTCCCCGCGGCCGGACATAGCTGCAGCGGCCGGAACAGGCGGCAAGCAACGCCTCCGTCCGGCGCCAGCAGTCCCGGATGCGCATTCCGAATTCGAATCTCACCGCGTTGCCCAGCTGGAAGATGCCGGGCGCCGCCGCCTGGACGGTTTCGTTGACGGGGAGGAAGGTGTCGGAGATGAGCTCCAGGGAGCGGAGCGCCTGGCGCACCTTCTCCCGGTCCCCCGACAGGGCCATCCACCCGAATTTCATCCCCGGCAGGGCGAACATCTTGGAGAAGCCGTTGAGGGTGATCACCAGCGGCGCACCGCTCGAGGCGGGGCGGGGGAGCGGCGCCGGCGCCAGTGATCGCTTTTCCGGAAGGAGGGCCTCGCTGAACACCTCGTCGCTGATGATGGCCAGGTCGTGCCGGCGGGCGATTTCGGCGAGCCCCGCGATCTCCCCGGCCGATGCCACGTGGCCGGTGGGATTGTGGGGGGAGATCAGCACCACCGCCCGGCTCCTCGTGGAGATGCTGGCTTCCAGGTGCTCCAGGTCGATGCCCCACCCCTCCTCTTCCCGCATGCGATAAGGGACCAGGTTCACGCCGCCCATCAGGGCGATGTAGTCGAAGAGCGGATAGGAGGGGCGGGGACAGAGGATTTCGTCCCCTTCGTCCGCCAGGAGTTTGAAGCAGTACCAGTAGGCGAGGCTGGTCCCGGGGGTGACGAGGATCGAGTCGGGCGGGAGGGCGCAGCCGCTCCTCTGGTAGAACTCCGAGACCGCTTCACGCGCCGCCGCCTGCCCGAAGGAGTCGGGCCGGTAGACGGCGGAGCGGCGTGACGCCTCCACGAGGATCTCCTCCAGCAGGTTCTGGGGGAAGACGTAGCCGCATTCGTTGAGGTTGCCCGACACCAGGTCCACGACGGGCCGGCCCGAGGCCCGTACCTCGTCCCGGACCCTGTAGAGGGCGTTGGATTCCCCGCGGATCCTGCGCGCGATGGTGGAGAACATTTCAGGGATCCAGAAAAGGGATCTTCCCGTTTCCGAGAGACAAGGGAAGACCCCTGACGGCCGGCCGGAGCCCGGGGGCTATTTCTTGAAATGGTCGCGGTTGGCGGCGATGGAGGCCTGAGAAGGCTCCGGGACTTCCTCTTCCGGGAAGATCGCGTTGACCGGGCAGACGGCTTCACAGGCTCCGCAATCGATGCATTCGTCGGGATTGATGTAGAGCTGGGTGCACTCGTCAAACCCCCCCTCGTCCTTGAGGGGATGAATGCAGTCCACCGGACAGACATCCACGCAGGCCAGGTGTTTGTCGCAGATCTCGATGATTACACGACTCATAAATTTTCTCTCCTTGTTGTTTTGCCGCCGGTTGGAACCTCAAGGCCGGGCATGGGGGTCTCGGCCCCGCCCGCGGCCTCCGTTGTCCGCGAAATGATATTACACAATTTTCGCCACCGGTAAATCGTCAATTCTTCTTCGCCTGGTTGGCCACCGCCTCGGCCGCCTTCCTGGCGGCTTCCGGGTCTCCCAGGTAGTAACGGCGGATGGGCGTCATGTCGTCGGTGAACTCGTATACCATCGGGATCCCGGTGGGGATGTTCAGCCCCACGATCTCGGCCTCCGGTATGTCGTCCAGGTATTTGACCAGGGCGCGCAGGCTGTTGCCGTGCGCCGACACCAGCACGCGCCGTCCGGAGCGGACGGCCGGAACGATCGTCTCGTGCCAGAAGGGGAGGACGCGTTCGACCGTGTCCTTGAGGCACTCGGCCATGGGGATTTCCCCCGGGCCCAGCCCGGCGTAGCGCGGGTCGCGCGCCGGGGAGCGCTCGTCCCCCGGATCGAGCGCCGGGGGACGGATGTCGTAGGAGCGACGCCACACGTGGACCTGTTCCGCCCCGAACTTCTCCGCCGTGGCCACCTTGTTGAGCCCCTGCAGGGCGCCGTAGTGCCGCTCGTTCAACCGCCAGCTGTTGAAGACCGGGATCCAGCAGAGGTCCATTTCCTCCAGCGCCAGCCAGAGCGTCCGGATCGCCCGCTTCAGCACGGAGGTGAACGCCTGGTCGAAGACGTAACCTTCGGCACGGAGCAGGCGGCCTGCTTCGACGGCCTCCCGGGTCCCCTGCTGGCTCAGGTCCACGTCCGTCCAGCCGGTGAAAAGGTTCTCGCGGTTCCAGACGCTCTCTCCATGCCTCAGCAGTACGATTTTTTTCACGGGCATCCTCCTTGTACAGGGACAGATTAATCGATCCCTCCCCTTTTGTCACCCGCCGCCGGGCATATGTGGTATTTTCGATGGAAACGGGGCGATAAAAAAAGGGGGGAGGCGATGTCGGAACTTCTGGACCGCGGGCGCAGCGTACTGGTGGTCATCGATGTTCAGGAAAAGCTCTTTCCCGCCGTCTTCGACCACGAGCGGGTGCTGCGGAAGATCGATCTGCTGATCGCGGCGGCGAACACGTTCGAAATCCCGGTCGTTCTCACCGAGCAGTACCCCGCGGGGCTCGGTCCCACCATCGGGGAGATCCGGGACCTGCTCCCCGGGACGCGGGCGCTGGAAAAGACTCATTTCAGCTGCGTCTCCAGCCCGGGGTTCAGCGAGCATATCTACGGGCTCGGGCGCAACCAGATCGTGCTGGCGGGGATCGAAACCCACGTGTGCGTGGCCCAGACGGCGCTGGAGCTCGATTTCCAGGGGGAGAGCGTTTTTCTCGCGGCCGACGCCACCTCCTCCCGGAGGCCGATGGACTTCGAAATCGGCCTGCGGAGGCTGGGCCGTTCCGGCATCGCCGTGACGACGGCCGAGTCGGTGGTGTACGAGTGGCTGCGCCGCGCCGGTACCGAGGAGTTCCGGCGGCTGCGGAGCAGGCTCAAGGAGGGTTAGCCGGCCCGGAACGGCATCCTCTTTCGCACCGCCCGGACGATCCGGACCGCGTCCGGCGTGCCCAGCGCGGCCGCCGCGGCCAGGTAGAGGGACCCGAAAACGGCCAGGACCAGGGAGCCCGAAATATAGGGCGGCAGCTCCCGGAGCCACAATTTGAGGGCGTACGCCGCGGCGGCGGCGGCCAGCGCGGCCCCCGACAGCCGGGCGGCATGGGGGAGAGCCAGGCTGGCCCGGCCGATACGCCGGATGAGGGCCCGGCGCAGCAGCGAGAATTCCACCCAGGCCGCGAGCCCCGCCGCCGCCGTCAGCCCCACGAGCCCCACCCGGGCGGGGAGGCCGAGCCATGCGGGGACCGGGAAGGCCAGAAGCCATCCCACCCCCGCCGCCGTCGAGATCCGGATCGCGGCGTAGCGAAACGGCGTCCGGGTGTCCCCCAGCGCCCAGAAGGCCGAGGTGTACAGGCGCCCCAGGGTCGCCGCCAGCAGCCCCGTGGTGTACCCGGCCAGCACGGCCCAGACGAAGCGCGTGTCCTCGAGGGTGAATTCCCCGGTCTGGTAGAGGAGCCCGATCACGCTGTCGCCGAGCGCCAGGAAGGCCGCGGCCGAGGGGACCACGAAAAAGGCTACGCGCTGGAGCGCCCGGTCCAGGCGGAGGCGCAAACCCTCCGCGACGGTATCCCGGGCGCCCAGCTGGCTGGACATTTCGGGCAGTTCGGCGCTCGAAATGGACATGCCGAACAGGCTGACCGGGATGAGGTAGAGGGTCTGGGTGTAGGCCAGCGCGGCCACGGCCCCCGTCGGCAGGAAGCTGGCCAGGACGGTGTCTATGGCGCCGCTCACCTGGTTGACCCCCCGCGTGGCCATGCCGGGGATGAAGTTGCGGATGACGGTGCGCACCTGGGCCGATGCGACGTCCCACTGGAAATGGATTTCCCCGGCGAGGCGCAAAACCGCCGGAAGCTGCACGCCGAACTGCAGGAGGCTTCCGGCGACCGAACCCCAGGCCAGGTATTCCGCCAGGCGGTAGGGGGCCTCCCGCCCGCCGAATCCGACCAGGGTCCCGATCATCGCCAGGTTCCAGAGCACCGGCGCCGCGTAGGGGAGGAAGAAGCGGCGGTGGCTGTTGAGGATTCCCAGGCACCAGGCCGAGAGCACGAGCAGGCCGATTCCCGGGAAAACGATGCGCACCATGCGGATCGTGGCCTCCCGCTTTTCACCCGAGAACCCCGGGGCGATGAGGTCGATCAGCAGCGGGGTCGCCAGCATCCCTGCCAGCACCAGCAGCGACATGGCGAGCGCGAGGAGCGACCCGACGACGCGCGCTACGCGGGCGGCCTCGCGGCGGTCCCCGGAGGCCAGCAGGCGGGCGTAGACCGGGATGAAGGAGGAGGAGAGCGCCCCTTCCCCGAAAAGGTTCTGCAGGATGTTGGGGATCTTGAGCGCGGCCTTGAACGCGTCGGCGGCGGCCGAGTTGCCGAAGTAGTGGGCGAAGATGCGCTCCCGCACCAGGCCGACGACGCGGCTCGACAGGATCCCGGACCCCACCAGGAGGGCGTTTCGGCCCGAACCCGCCTGTCCCGGGGGGGGGAGGTCCGGCGGGGAAGGGGGCTGCGAGGGGGATCTGTCGGTCGGCATGGGTCAGCGCAGTTTCAGGGTGGCAAGGGCGGCCAGGGCCAGGATCCCCGATACGATCCAGAGCCGGATCACCACCTTGGTTTCGGCCAGCCCGTTGTGCTGCATGGCGTGGTGCAGCGGCGCCCGCATGAATATCCGGCGGCCGAGCCACCGGATCCCGATCTTGTCCTGGATCTGCGAGGTGGCGGCCTCGGCCACGAAGAGGCCGCCGAGGATCAGGAAAAGGGCCTCCTGCTTGAGCATCACCGAAAGCACCGCGATCGAGCCGCCGATGGCCATCGACCCGGTGTCCCCCATGAAGATCTGGGCCGGGTAGGCGTTAAACCAGAGAAAGCCTATCCCCGCCCCGGCGAAGGCGGAAGCGAAGACCGCGAGTTCCCCCGTCCCCGGGTAAAAGGGGTAGTTGAGGTACCGGGCCCAGATGGCGTTGCCGAGGAGGTAGCCGAAAAAGCCCAGCACCCCGATGGCGAAGACCGAGGGGACGATGGCCAGGCCGTCCATCCCGTCGGCGATGTTCACGGCGTTCCCCACCACGACCACGAAAAAGAAGACGATGGGGAGGTACAGCCAGAGGGAAGCGAACAAGGGGGCCTTGAGGAACGGGACGTAAAAGGCGCCCGCCTGGCCGGCCGGCAGCGGTGACCACGGGCTGGCGAGAAAGAGGGCCAGCCCCGCGGCGAACCCCGCCTGCAACAGCAGTTTCCTGGTTTCGCTCATCCCCCCGTCGCCCGAGCGCGCCCTCGTTTTGGCGATGTCGTCCGCCAGCCCGATCCCGCCGAACCAGACCATTCCCGCAAGCACCGCCAGGAGATACAGGTTGGACATGTTGCACCAGAGGAGGCAGGAGACCAGGACGCACCCGGCGACGATGGCCCCCCCCATCGCCGGGGTCCCCGTCTTGTCGAAAGCGGAGGAGACCCCCGTGTTCCGCCACTGGTCCACCATGCCCCTGCGGTGCAGGTACCGGATCACGAGCGGCGTCAGCGCGAGCGTCAGGATGATGGCCGTCAGGGCGGCGCCGATGGCCCTGGCCGAGATGTATTCCACCAGGCGCAGGAAGGAGAACGGTTCGAAGTTGGGGTGGAGGTATTTTCCGAGAAGATAGATCATGGCCTGAGCCCCTTCTCTCTTGCCCTGGAAAGGGATTCCATGAGGCGGCGGTAGGTCGATTTTATCTCAAAATGGGGCCGGAAGTCGGTGGAGGTCAGGATGAACCTGGGGATCTCCGTTTCAAGCGCCTCGGGGTCGGATACCTCCCCCCGCTCGACCAGGAGATAGAGGCCGCGGAGCGCCGCCGCCCGCATCTTCCAGAACCGGGTGTCCCACAGCCTGAGGAGCTCGGGGAGGGCGTCCCTCTCGCCGCCGATGACGCCGAGGGCTTCCGCGGCGGCCGTGCAGACGTCCAGGTTCCGGTTCCTGAGATTTCCCAGCAGCGCGCGCACGAAGCGCTCGCGGCTCGAGAGGCGGCCCGCGAAGTGGGCGGCGGCACGGGCGGCTTCGGCCTGGACCTCGAAGTAGGGGTCTCCCAGGGCCTCGAGCAGGGCCGCCTCGATTTCGGAGTCGAGCGCGTCCATGCGGATCAGGGCGGTGACGATGTTGCGCCGGATGAAGCCCACCTGTTCGAAATCCCCCCCGAAGCAGCGCTTCAGGAAAGAGACCGGCTTCCTTTCCCTGAGCAGGGTCACGAGCGCCGGCGCTTTTTCCCGCGCGTGCAGCAGTCCCAGGAGTTTGACCCCCAGGTTGCGTTCGGGCCAGGAGGGGTGGATCAGCAGCGCGCTGGCCCGGTTCCCGTAAAATTCCAGGTCCTGCGGGCGCCCGACGACGGTTTCCGGGTTGTAGAGATGGGGGCGGGAGCGCTCCGCCTTTTCCAGCATCAGCAGCAGCGCGCGATTGCCGGGAAGGTGCTCCTCCGCTGGCCCGATTCCGGGAAGGGGGGCGCCGGACGCGGCTTCGGCCGCCCCGCCGTCTTCGGCGCGGATCATCCGGGCGATCCTGGCGAGCGCATCCCGGTTGAGGAACTCCCGGCTCCGGTGCCGCAGCCGTTCCAGCCTCTCGTCGTCCAGCGCAAGCGAGGAGATCGCCTGCGCCAGGGCCCTGCCGTCGAGCCATTCATCGAGCCTGCCGTCGACCGGAGCGATCTGTTCGTAGAGGATTTCGGCCCCCCCCGCCCTCTCCATGCTGCGCGCGTTCATCACCTGGTGGTTCCCGGGGAGATTGGACTTGGGGATGATGAGGGCCGGGAGCCCCATGGCCGAGATCTCGTTGAGGCTTCCGGCGCCGGCGCGGGCGATCACGAGATCGCTCGCCGCGTACAGGTTTTCGATATTGTAAAAATAGGGGCGATGAAGGTAGAAGGACTCGATCTGCCCGAGTTCCTCGCCGTCGTACAGGCGGCGCAGCCTCGCTTCGGTGTCCGCGGCGGCGTCGTATTGACGGCTCTTCATCAACCCGGTGCCGTGGATGATGAAGAGGCGGTCCCTGTAGGGGAGGAGGTGACGGAGCGCGTCGACGAGGGCCCGGTTGATGGTCCGCGACCCCTGGCTCCCCCCGAAGACCAGGACCACCTTGCGGTTTTCGGGAATGGCGAAATCGATCTTCTGCAGCGCCTCCTCCCGGCCGACCGCGGTGATGCGCCTCCGCAGCGGGTAGCCCGCCAGCGCCGCCTTGGCGGGAAAGAAGGAGAGGGTCTCGGGGAAGGTGACCAGGATGCGGTCGGCGAAGCGTCCCATCAGCTGGTTCAGTTTGCCCGGGACAGCGTTCTGCTCGTGGATGAAGACGCGGGAGCGGCCGAGGCGCAGTTTTCGGAGCACCGCGGCGGCCATGACGATGGGGGCGGAGACGTAGCCCCCGGTCCCCACGATGACGTCGGGGCGGAACCGGCAGAGGATCCAGAGGGACTGCAGGACGCCGATCGACAGGTTGGCCAGAAAGGGGAGGAGGGAGGGGGAGAGCGTGCCGGGGAAACCGGATGCCCGGACGTACTTTATCGGCATCCCCTCGCGCGGGACGACCTGCTCCTCGACCCTTCCCCTGACCCCGACAAAAAGGAAACGGGTGTTCCCGGAATCGAGGGCCGATCCGATGGCCAGCGCCGGATTGACATGACCCGCGGTCCCGCCGCCGGTCAGAAGAATGCGTCTGATTTCCTGCATTCCGTCCATGCCTGATGATTGGAAAAGGGTCCCCCGCCCGCGTCCCGCACGCCGACTTGTGATGGAACCCCAGTAATCTACCAAAAACGGCGGGTCAAATCACCGTGCAACCTTAAAAAACTAAGGGAATTATGCATAATAGGGTGTGGCCGGCGTCACACCGTTCCGAATATCGTTTTCGGGGTGGTCCCGGACCTTCGGCCGGCCGGGAGGCATCCATGAACCAGAGGGTTCGTTCGCTGACCGACATCGACGGCCTCAGGGTGGGGCACCACACCTGCGCCGGCCGTCCCACGGGCTGCACCGTCATCCTGTCGGACCGGCCGTTTACGGCCGGGGTCGATGTCAGGGGGGGCGCCCCCGGCAGCCGTGAGTTGGAGCTGCTGCGCCCCGAAAACAGCGTCGGGCAAATCGACGCGATCTTCCTGGCGGGGGGGAGCGCGTTCGGGCTCGAGGCGGCGGCCGGAATCATGCGCGGGCTCGAGGAACGGGGGCGCGGTTTCGCCGCCGGAGAGATCCGGGTCCCCATCGTCTGCGGCGCCATTCTCTTCGATCTCCAGCTGGGGGACGGCGGGATCCGCCCGGACGCCGCGGCGGGATACGCCGCCATGCAGTCAGCCGATACTGATCCGGTCGGGGAGGGGAATGTGGGCGCGGGCGCCGGCGCCACGGTGGGGAAGATGTTCGGCCCCGGCCGGGCCATGCGCGGGGGGCTCGGGTCGTGGTCGATCGAGCGCCCGGACGGGCTGAAGGCGGGCGCCCTGGCGGCCGTCAATTCCTTCGGGGATGTCGTCGACCCCGGCTCGGGCCGGATCCTCGCCGGGGCCCGGACGCCCGACGGCAGGGGACTGGCCGACAGCATGGAGGCGCTGCGCCGGGGGGAGGAGCCGCCTCCCCCCTTTGCCGGGAACACGCTGCTGGCGGTCGTCGCCACCAACGCGGACCTGTCCAAATCGGGCTGCACCCGCGTCGCCCGGATGGCCCAGGACGCCCTGGCGCGCTGCATCCGCCCCGCGCACATGCCCTGGGACGGGGACACCGTCTTCGCCCTCGCTACCGGGACCCTGGGGCGCACCGCCGATGCCGGCACTGTCGGAGCGCTGGCCGCCGACGCCCTGGCCACCGCGATCCTCCGCGGCGTGCGCGCCGCGAGCTCATGGGGCGGCTGTCCCAGCGCGAGCGATTTTGGGGACAGTGGTGACTGTCCCCTTCAATACCGGTAGATGGCGGCCGCGCCGGTCCTGGTGGGCATCTCCTCCCCGGGGATGACGACCACCTCTCCCTTCGTCCGGAGAACGTGTTCGGCCAGGTCGTCCAGGACGTCGTCGGTATCCGGGTCGGACATCGCGCTCGCCCTGATTTCGCCGGTGCCGGAGAGGATCCGGCCCGGCACCTGGAGGTGCGCCTCGACCAGCAGCGTGGCGATGCGCCCCTCGGCGGCCGCCGCTGCCAGCGCCGGCAGGTCGTCCGATCCCTGCCTGCGGGACTTCGCCTCCTGGTAATCGCGGATCAGGGCATCGATCCGCTTCTGGTAGAGTGGCTCCATCCTGCGCAACGATTCGGTCCGCAGCTGTTCCGGGGTCAGGGCGTCCGGGTTGGTCGTGATTCCCGCCTGCAGGAGCTGGGGGTTGCGGCTGACCGACCGGAACAGCGTGTGATACTCGGGGAGCGCGGCCAGCATCAGCGGCAGGCCGGAAGGCTGCGAGTAATGCTCCAGGATGCCCCTGTCGATGACGCGGAAGAACCGCTCCGTGTCGGTGTCGACCTCGTCCTTCCTCGAGCCATGCCCGTGGCGCATGGGCGTGCCGCCGCTTCCCTGTCCGTAGGAGGCGACCGTCTGGTGCGGTTCGGTCAACTCCTCCCCCAGCGCCTCGGTAAGGGTCGAGGGCACGTTTTTCAGTTCCACCGCATCCAGCGCGTCCCGGTTTCCCTCGTAGAGGCTGGCCTCCCGCCGCGTCAGGCACAGGACCTGGTAGCGGTCGGCCGACTGCGCGATCCGCAGCAGCGGCTTGATGTGAAAGCTGTCGGCCACGATGAGAAGATCGGGGACCGGCTGCTGCAGGTCCAGCGCCTGGAACATTCCGGGCGCGGCGAAGAGCGCTATTCCCTCGGTCCTTCCGCTCCAGAAATCATCGTCACGGGAGAGTTTCTCGAACGGCTCCATGATCGGTTTCACGTCCCTGGCGGGGTACAGCCGGCACAGCGAGGCGTCCATCTCCCGGAGCAGGTTCCGGTACCGGACCGGGTCCTGCTGGTTCAGGGGCCGATGCCGGTGAGTGGACTGATAGAGGGAGACGCAGGGGGATTCGTGCCGCGCCGTCAGAAGGTTCAGGTGCTGCGGGGTGAAACGATGCATGATGCCTCCTTTGTGTGGACCGCACGCTTCGGGCGAAGCCGGGGGCGACATTGCCGTTGACTGTATTCTACCAAAGATGGCGCTGCGTACCCCGTGCAAAAGGAGGGGGCGCACGGGCGCGGATTCGGGCATAATAGCCGTCCAGACCCGGGCCGGGGCGCCGGCCGCACCGGGTGTGCAATGGAGGTGGCCATCGATGGAATTCGAGGTTCGCAGGGCCGGGCCCGGTGACGCCGGGACCCTGGCGGCGTTTCAGGCCGCCATGGCGCTCGAGACCGAAAGGAAGGTTCTGGACCCGGAGCGGGTGGAAAAGGGGGTCGGGCATATCCTCGATCACCCCGAACGGGGGTATTACCTGGTGGCGGAAGCGGGCGGGCGTCCCGTCGGCTGCCTGATGGTGCTCTACGAATGGAGCGACTGGCGCGACGGCGAGGTGCTCTGGGTCCACTCGGTGTACGTGGTCCCCGGTTTCCGGGGCGCGGGCGCATTCAGGGAGATGTTCGGCCGGGTGAAGCGGGAGGCCGGGCGGCGGGCGGACGTCCACGGGATCCGGCTCTACGTGGAGCGCGACAACCGCACTGCCGCCGCCGTTTACCGGCACTGCGGCATGGACGACGGGCACTACCGGCTGTTCGAATGGATGAAGGAATAGCTACGGCAGAAAACGTTCCGGGTGGCTGAGCTTCTGGGGCAGGTACTCGTCGATGACGTAGTTGAGCCCGTGCTTGGCCAGCGCCTGCTGTTCGGCGCGCACCCCCATCTTGAGCATCTGCTCCATCGCCTTGATCCAGGGCCGGTAGTGTTTGATGAAGGGGTCGTTCTTGATGGCGTCCCGGGCGCGCTTGATATCCACGTCCTTCAGCGGGTGCGTGGGGAGCTTGTAGTCGAGGACGTCCTGCGGCGTGATCCCCAGGAAAGTGGCCTGGGGAACGCAGAAGAACTCGTTGAGGTGCGCGGCGTTGCCGCTCCCCACCTTGAGGGTGCGGTAGATATTGGTGATCCCGTAGGGGTCGCCGTCGACGAAGACGTAGACCGGGATCCGCTTGAAGTCGGCCAGGCGGCGGATGAAGCGGCGGCAGGCGCGCGTGGGCACCCCCCCCATGCTCACCAGGACGCAGTTGGCCTGCTTCCAGTAGTTGTGCTTCACCAGGCGCTGGAACATCCCCGCGGTCTCGATGGCGAGGATGAAATCGGCCTGGGTCTCGAACTCGAGGTCCTCCACGGAAATGGGGATGCTGTAGGCGCCCGACCCGAACCGGGTGCAGTCGATCCGCAGCGTCTGCCCCGTGTCGCGGTCGCGGTCGATCACGACCAGGCGGCCGGCGACGTCCCCCCCCTTCTCCTCGGGGATGAAGCCGAGCTGCTCGCGGTTGACGCCGAAAAAGGCTTCGACGTCGTCCATGACGGTGTCCGATTCCGGCTGCTCGGTAAAACGCGCCTCCTCCCAGTTCTTGGAGACGTAATAGGCCTCCCGCTTGGTCGCGATGTCGTCGTTTTCCACCAGCTCCTTCGAGAGCGCCACCATGCGCAGGGTCTGGGCGAAGGTCTTGACGGTGTTCACCGTGAGCGTCCGTTCCTTCTTCTGCCCCTTCATTTCGAAGAATCCGCGTTCGGGCTGGTAGCGGACGTTCGAAAGGGAGCGGACCGGGAGCTTCATGGTCGGTTTTTTGCGCGCCAGGACCTTGCGGCGGATATCCTCCGCGGAGGTTACGATCGCCTTGAGGACCTGCCTGCCCGACGCCGATGCCGGTTTCTTCCCGGTTTCGGATTTCTTCGCCATGATGTGGACTCCAGACAACGTTCGTGTTTTCGGCTTCCGGTTGCGGAAAGGCCCGGCCTTCACCGTTCCTTGGAACGGCTCCGCTCGAGGACGTCGACCAGGGTGGTGACGACCTCCCGCTCTTCGTTCTCCGAGAGCGCCAGGATTTCCCGCAGGGCGATGCCGATATGCGGGATGTATTTTTCGATGTACGACTTCTTCTTTTCCTCTTCGGCCGCCCGCCGGTGGGCGCGGATGTGGGTGGCGAGCTTCCGCCCGCATTCCTGCAGCGCCAGGCGCAGCTCGCGCAGGATTTCGGGATAGGGGGCCACCGATTCCTTGCTCTCCGAAGTGAAAGGGACCCAGACGGAAGCCATGTGCACGAACAGCGCCACGGGCCCCGTCGGGAGCGCCCCCTTGGACTGCGGCAGGCCGTAGCTGCGCCAGTCGATGCCGAGGACGGCCTTGGTGATGGCGCAGGCCGACTGCTGGTATTGCAGGGGGACGCGGTTGGCGAAGCGAAGCAGGTCCACCAGCTCGTCCCCCGGGAGGCGCCCGCCGTAGGCGAGCCCGACCTCGATCTGGAAGGGGTTGCCCCGGTAGACCGCCGGCGCGCGCGTGATGGCGGTGAAGAAGTCGGCGTCGATCTCCTTCCGGAGGCCCGCCAGGATCTGCTCCTCCCCGATGGGGGAGAGGCAGTTGGTCGCCGGGCTCATGATCTTCACCCCGTTGATCGCCTTGTAGAGCCGCTCGGTCTCCTGCCCCTGGAGGGTGTGGGGGTTGGCGCTGGGCCGCAGCCCGGCCGCCTTGCAGATCTCCGCCGCGATTTTGGCGCTCACGCGCGAAAAATCCTTCTGCAGGGCGGCGCCCAGCTGGCGGGCGGAGGTTTCCTTCATCATCCGGATGAGCACGCCGAGTTCCACCCCGTAGGGGTGGGGCCTGATTTCGCGCGGCTCCGGCGGCAGCAGGTCCGAGCCCCGGACCAGGTGCATCGGTTCGTCCGCGTCGGGGGGGGTGTAGAAGATTTCGCAGTGGGGGTTGGCGATGGCCGTCTGGCGCACGTAGTCCTCGACCGAGTGCCGCCCTTTCTTGTAGGTCCCGATCAGCTCGATTTCCACCCGGGTCCCGTGCGGGGGCTCCCAGTCGATGATCCGGTCGGTGATGATCTGGGGCGTGTTCTTCCGGGTGTCGATCTGGATCTCGTAGTAGTGGGCGGGCTTGCCCGCGCCGGTGCGGGAGGTGATGACGATCGATTTCCCGGTGGTGAGCAGCCCGTACATTCCGGCCGCCGAAATGCCGATCCCCTGCTGCCCCCGCGCCTGCTTGAGAGTGTGAAACTTCGATCCGTACAGGAGCTTGCCGAAGATCTTCGGGATCTGCGCCTTGACGATCCCGGGCCCGTTGTCCTCCACCGACACGCGGAAGCGGTCCTCTCCGACCTGCCGGATGGCGATGCGGATCGAGGGGAGGAAGCCCGCTTCCTCGCAGGCGTCGAGCGAGTTGTCCACGGCCTCCTTGACGGCGGTCAGCAGCGCCTTCTGCGGGTTGTCGAATCCCAGCAGGTGCCGGTTCTTGCTGAAAAATTCCGATATCGAAATTTCACGCTGGCGCTCGGCCATGCTTTCCGCGGTCTGGCGCTTGCGGGTCCCCGCGGCGGCGGCTTGAGTCTCGGTCACGGCAACTCCCCGGTTTGGAAAGGCACATCATAGAGAATCCGATCCTTCATTGCAACCTCGCCCGGGGCGATCCCCGCTCCCGGACGCGGCCCGATTTTGCCCTGCCCGGGAAGTCGGGATGAGGTATGCTGGAGGCATGAACAAGTCGACTCTTGCGCTGGCGGCCGCCGGCGTTTTCGTGACTTTCCTGGAGGGGTCCATGCCCGATCTCGAAAAATTCCAGGCCATGACCGACCGATTCGCCCCGGTGGAGATTTCGGCCGACCTGTCCCCCCTGCCCGAGGGGGAACGCCGGGCCCTCGGCCGGCTGGTGGAGGCCGCCAGGGTCATGGACTCCCTTTTCCTGCGCCAGGTCTGGGCCGGGAACGAAACCCTGCTGCTCGACCTGCTCCGCGACCCGACCCCGCTCGGGAAGGCCCGGCTGGACCATTTTCTGCTCAACAAGGGGCCCTGGTCCCGCCTGGACCACAATGCGGGCTTCATCGCGGGGGTCCCCCCGAAGCCCGCCGGGGGCGGCTTCTATCCCGTGGGCTCGACCAGGGAGGAGGTGGAGGCGTGGCTCCGGTCGCTGCCGCCGGGGGAGGAGTCGGAGGCCAGGGGCTTCTTCACCGTGATCCGGCGTGCGCCGGGCGGGGGACCTTTTACGGCCGTTCCCTACAGCCTGGAGTACCAGGGGGAACTGGCGCTCTGCGCCGGGCTGCTCCGGGAGGCCGCGGCGCTTACGGCCGAGCCCACCCTCAGGGCATTCCTGGAAAAGCGCGCGCAGGCTTTTCTGGACAACGATTACTACGCGAGCGACCTCGCCTGGATGGAAATCGAGGGGGCGATCGAACCGACCATCGGACCCTACGAGGTCTACGAAGACGAGTGGTTCAACGCCAAGGCCGCCTTCGAGGCCTTCATCGCCGTGCGCGACGAGGAGGAGACGCGGAAGCTGGGGCGCCTCGGGGCCGAACTGCAGGGGATCGAGGACCACCTCCCCGTCGATCCCCGCTACCGGAACCCGAAGCTCGGGGCGATGGCCCCCATCAGGGTGGTGAACCTGGTCTTCGCCTCCGGGGACGGCAACCGCGGGGTGCAGACGGCGGCCTTCAACCTTCCCAACGACGAGCGCGTCATCCGGGAAAAAGGGGCCAAGCGCGTCATGCTCCGGAACGTGCAGCGGGCGAAATTCGACAAGGTGCTGGCCCCCATCGCCGCCGTCGTGCTTGCTCCCGAGGACGCCAAAAGGGTCCGTTTCGAGGCCTTTTTCACCCACACCGTCCTGCACGAGCTGATGCACGGCCTCGGCCCGCACCGGGCGGTGGTGGACGGCGAGGAGATCAGCGTGCGCCAGGCCCTGTCGGACGCCTACAGCGCGATCGAGGAGGCCAAGGCCGACGTCTCCGGCCTGTTCGCCCTCGGGCATCTCGCCGACAAGGGGGTGCTCGGCCGGGGGCTCGAGGAGAGCGTTTACGACACCTTCCTCGCTTCCGCCTTCCGCTCGATCCGCTTCGGGATCAACGAGGCGCACGGGCGGGGGATCGCCGTCCAGCTCAACTTCCTCCTCGATTACGGCGCGTTCGAGACCGCGGGGGACGGCACCTTCCGGGTGAACCGCGAAAAGATCCGGGATGGGGTGCGGGCGCTCACGCGCGAGATCCTCACGATCGAAGCGGAAGGGGACGCCGCCCGGGCGCGCGACCTGCTCGGGCGGCTGGGGGTCCTCCGGCCCGAAGTCGGGAGGATGCTGGATCGGCTGAAATCGATCCCGGTGGACGTCGCGCCGGAATTCGTTACGGCCCGGCGGCTCGAGGAGGAGTACGGGCGGGAGGGGAGGAAGGAATGAGACGGCCTGTGGAAGAGTACACTATGCGCCCGATCGGGCATATCCGGAGCGCTTACACCGAAACGAGCCAGGTGCCGAAGGGGCTGGGGGCCGAGCACACCATGGAGGGGGTCCTCGAGCTCCTGCCCGAATTCGCCGCGGGCCTCGAGGATATCGAGGGTTTCTCCCACCTCTGGATCCTCTGGGTCTTCCACCGGGCGGACGGGTACTCGCTCGTGGGGGGGACGCCCACCGACGGGAGGGAGCACGGGGTGTTCGCCACGCGTTCCCCCCACCGGCCGAACGCGATCGGGCTTACGGCGGTGCAGCTGATCCGGCGCGAAGGGGCGCGTCTCGTGCTGGGGGGGGTCGACATGCTCGACGGCACGCCGGTGCTCGACATCAAGCCCTACACCTCCAGCATCCCCATGGAGCGGCTGCGCCGCGGGTGGCTGGAGGAGGCGGAGAAGGCACGCGAGGCGGAGAAGGCGCGCGAGGCGGAGAAGGCGCGCGAGGCGGAGAAGGCGCGGGAAGAGGAGCGGGCCGGGGCCGGGTCGGCGCCATAGGAGCGCGCCGGCGGCTGTGATACATTCTTCCGGATGAAAAAGGCAAGGGCGAGGACGTATACGATCTGGTGCTGGACCGGCTGCGGGCTCAGCACCGCCTTCTGGGCGACGGTGTCGCTTCTGGGGAGCCTCCTGTCCCGGGGCGGCCGCATCCAGCACTTCTGCATGCGGCGCTGGTCCCGCGACAACCTCTGGCTCAGCCGCGCCCGCGTGGAGATCGAGGGGCTGGAACACGTCGATCGCCGCCGGCCGCAGATCTTCGTGGCCAACCACAGCGGGCTGCACGACATCCTGTCGCTCGCGGCGCATCTGCCGATCCAGTTCCGCTGGATCGCCAAAAAGCAGCTTTTCAGCGTCCCGTTCATGGGATGGCACATGCGGCGTTCGGGCTACATCCCCATCGACCGGGAAAATCCCCGCGAGGCGGCCAGGAGCATCGTGGCCGCGGCCGGGACGATCGCCGGGGGGGTCAGCGCCATCGCCTTCCCGGAAGGGACGCGGAGCCGGACGGGGGAACTGGGCCCCTTCCACGGCGGGGCCTTCGCCCTGGCCCTGCGCGCGGGCGTCCCTCTGGTCCCGGTGACGCTCGACGGCAGCAGCCGCGTGATCGTGCCCGGGACCCTCGAGGTGAACCCCGGCACCGTCATCCGTATCCGGATCGACCGCCCGATCGACCTGGCATCCTACTCGAGGGGGGGAAAGCGCCGTCTCATGGAGGACGTCCACTCGATCATGGGGCGCAACCTCGCGGACCTCAGGCGCCGGCGCGCTCCCGGGGAGGAGGGGCACGACCCCGTCTTCCGCTGGGTCCACCGCGGCCGGGGAAAGGATGCCGGCTAGAACGCCTGCCCGATGCTGAAGAAGAATTCGCCCCCGCTCTCGCCCGTTTTCCGGTCGAGCTTGAACCCGTAGTCGAACCTCAGGGGGATCGACCGGATCTTCAGCCGGAGCCCCGCCCCGGCCGTCTTGCGCAGGGTGAAATCGAAGTCGGTCAGTTTCCTGTAGACGTTGCCGATGTCGAGGAACGCCACCCCCTGGAGGATGCCCACGATCGGGAAGCGGAGTTCGTTGTTGAGCAGGAACATGGCTTCCCCCCCGCTCGGCCGCAGGCTGCCGTCCGGCTGCTCCTCCACCGGCCCCATCAGGTCCTGCTCGAACCCCCTCATGGTGGTGCCGCCCCCGGCGAAGAAGCGCTCGGGCGCGATCAGCGATTTTTTCCCGAAGGGGGACGTCAGCCCCAGGCGCAGCGCCGCGGCGTAGACGAAGTTCGTCGGCAGCGGTTCCCCCTTTCGGTCCACGATCGGTTTCCCCAGGTACTTGTCCAGGGGGAAGTAGCGGAAATACTGCCCCGAGTAACGGGCGAAACCGACCTCGGACCCGAGCCAGCGGGGGCCGAATTCGAACGTCTGGGAGGTGAACTCGCCGCGCGTGGGGTCGAGCACGCTGTCGCGCGTGTCGCGGGTCAGGGTCCCGGTCAGCCGGGCGACGGGGTCGCTGGCCTGGAAGAGGATCGGGTCGGGCGGCAGTCCGTTCCAGCGGACATGGTCGTAGCGGTAGCCGTAATCGAGGCGGAACTCCCGAGGAAGCTCCCGCTCCTGCATCAGGGAGAACCCGATCCGCTTCGCCGAGAAGAAGGAGCGGGTCTCCTGCTGCCAGAACGCGCTGGCGTCCATCTTGAGGTGGAGCCGGGTCACGAAGGGCTGGTGATAGTACAGCCGCCCCTCCTTGAGGTCGGAGTCGTAGCGGAGGCGGAGGCCGAGGTTGGTCGCCCGCCCCAGGAGGTTCAGGTGCTGCGCCTCCACCAGGCCGCCGACGCCGCGGTCGGTATCGTAGAAGAGCCCGTACTGCAGGCGGTAGGGTTGGGTCTCGCGCAGCCGGACCCGCACCCGCATCTCCTTTCGCTCCGGGGCCGGCGCCTCGGAGGGGAGTTCCTCCATCTGGAAATCGACGGTCGTGTACACCCCCGTGGAGTACAGCCGCCTCCGGGCTTCGTTGATCTTTTCGTAATCCAGGGGGTCGCCGACCCGGAAGTCGATCTGCCGGGTGACGAATCCCGGCCGGGTGTCCCGGTTCCCCTCGATCACGATATCGCGGATGACCGACTGCCGCCGTTCGGTGATCTGGAAGTTCACGTCGGCCCGGGTCCTGGAGGTGTCCTGGACTACCCGGAAGGTGATGGTGACGTCGTTGTACCCCCGGCCGTGGTAGAGGTTCTCCATCTCCCGGACCGATTCCCTCAGCGAGTCCGGGTTGTAGACGCTGCCGCTCGAGGTGGGGATGACCATCCAGAGTTCGTCGTAGCTGAAGACCTTGTTGCCGGAGAACTCGAGCTCGCCGATCACGAACAGCGGCCCCTCGGTAACCGCGATCACCGTTTCCCGTGCGGCCGGCCGGAACTGCGGCGGGGAGACCTCCGCCTGGAGGTACCCGCGGTTGCGGTAGTAGCGCCGGAGAAAATCGGCCACCTTTTTCGGGTTGACGTAGATCTCGCGCTCCAGGTCGGCGTCCTCCACGAGTTCGCCGAGGGCGCCGGGGGAAATCCCCTTTGCCCCCGGGAAGGAGAGGGGAATCTCGGCGTACCGGGGGCCGGAGTCGATGGTGAACCGGACCTGCTTCCGCCCGTCCGCCTCCGCCATTTCAGCAGCGACCGTGGCCTGGAGGAAGCCGCTTTCGGTCAGGGAGCGGCGGATGACGAGCGCCGCCTCGTCCAGTCTTTCGGCCTCGAAAACCCCGTCCGCCCACGCCCTGGCGACCTGCTCGCGTACATCCTTGCCTAGGGGGAAGGAGCCGTAGTCGAACTGCACCACCGGCCCGGGGTCGATGCCGACCTTCAGGTCGACGGTCCTGTCCCCGGTTTCGCGCTGGAGCCGGATATCGGCTTCCAGGCGGTCCTGGCTGAAGTAGAAGTCGTGCAGGCGGTCCAGCCCTTTCTGGACTTTCTGAAACTCGTACCGGTCGCCCGCCTTGTTCTTGAACCGGTCCATAAGGTCCTTTTCGGAGTGCGCCTCCTCCCCCTGGAAATGGACCGATCCGATCTCGAACCGGGCCGCCTGCCGCCGCGCCCCGCGGCGCGCCCCCGCGCCCCCGAAGCGGAGGTCATGGCGGAACTCGAAGCGGTAGCTGTTGTCCTGCTGCTTGGTGGCCTGGGTCGAGAGGCGCCGGCCGATATCGTACTCGGCCGCCCAGATCTGGTCCCCCCCGTTGACGAGGTTCATGGAATAGACGAGGCTGAGGTCGCGCGTGACGTCCTCCCCGATCGTCAGGCGGGCCCCCGGGTTGGATTCCGAGGCGATCAGCCCCGGGTCGATCCGGAAGGTGCTCAGGTGGAGCGCCTTGCGCGCCTCGTTGGTGACTCCCGCACCCGCCTGTCCGGCGATCAGCGACAGCGCCTGGGTCCGGGCCATCTGCATTTCGCGCCCCTGGGTCTCGGCGATGGTCTTGCCCGTGAGGAGGAGCGAGAGGATGTCCCTCTCCGAAAGCGGCGGGTCGGAAGAGAGCAGGGTGGACATCCGTTCGGGGTTCCCGATCAGCTGGAGCGTGATCTCGTAGATGTCGATCTTCGTCTGCGCCTGGATGTTGAATTCCGGTTCGATGCGGCTCTGGTTCACCAGGGTGATCACCCCCCGGTTGATGTAGTAGCTTTGCTGGTTCAGGACGATCTCCCCCCCCTCGCCGAGGGTGACGCGGCCGACGACCGAGGGGTCGGCATAACTTCCGACAAGGCGGAGATTGGTGGCGGAGGCTTCGACCCTGGCGATGTTGTTCTGCACCAGCAGCGGGGTCGAGGTGCGGACGGCGATGTCGAACCGGAGCCGGTCCAGGAAGGGATTGGGTTCCTCGTCGAGGGTCACCACCTGCTGCGATTTCAGGTAGTTGATCAGCTGCCCCCCGACTTCGATCGATTCCCGGTAGGCGCTTTCCATGATCCGCAGGCTGCCGCCGACGACGATGGTGTCTTCCCCCGATTTCATGGTCAGGTTCCCGCTCGACGCCGATTTCAGCCCCTCGGGGAATTCGAGGAAGACGTCCTGCACGCGCGCCTCGAGATCTATGCCGTTGAGGATTCCGTCACGGTACCCGATCGAACCCTCGACCGACATGGCGCCGCCGTTGAGGACGCCGGTGAGTTCGCGCACGATGATGGAATCGGAGGTGAGGTCCAGCCGCATCTTCAGGTCGTCGGCCGCGATCCGGGGGGATTGGAGGGCCAGCTTCCCGTTGTCCATTTCCGCCCGGCCCGAAAGCACCGGGGCGTCGAGCGAGCCCGCGACCCGCGCGTCGATCCGCAGTTCGCCCGCCGTTTTCACCCCCTCGCTGAAAACGCCGAGCAGCCCGGCGTCGAGGGAGCCTTCGACGGCGAGGTCCAGCGGCCCCCGCGGGTACACTCCCGCCGTTCCGGACGCCTCGATACGGGTTTCCGGCCCGGAGAGCGCCAGTCGGGCGATGGTGGCGACGCCGCGGCGGATTTCGATCAGGACCGGTTCCGCCTGGCTGAAGCCGATGGTGTCGACCTTGAGGTCCAGGGCGCCGAACCGGATTTCGCCGTCCAGGGCCTGGAGGTCCGGATGGTCGGCGCGCCCCGTGGCGCGGAGCGAAACCAGGCCCGAAATTCCCTCGGGAAGGAACCCCGTCGCTTCCGGGGCGAAATCTTCAACGTCGAGGACGAACTCGGCCGGCCCTGTCCCGCGCGCAAATTCCAGGGGAAGGTCTTCGGGCAGCAACCCGAGGGGGACGGTGCCCGAGAGCCCGATGCGGCCTCTCCCCCATTTCGCGCCCGCCCGCTCGAGGACCAGCACCCCGCTCTCGATCTTTCCCCGGACGGAGGCTTCCGTCATGGGTGCGGCGGCCCTGGGAATGCGTATCGTTCCGTCGTCCAGGCCGAATCCGCCCGTGACGGCAAAATCCCCGTAGGCGCCGGAGAGCACCAGGTCGAGATCGAGGACTCCTTCGAGCCCGAACCCTTCTGGGGGGGTGAAGACTGTTCCGGTGTCCGCCAGGTCGAGCCGCCCTTTCAGGTCGACGGTTCCGGCCGGCGCCCCCGCCCGGACGGGGAGGCGGCCGCCGAGCTCGATCGCCGAACGGCCGACGGCCAGGGCGAGGGGCGGTGCGAACTCCAGGGAGCGGCCCCGATAGTGGATTCCGGCCGGCGCCCCGGTGCGCACCTCGAGTTCGCCCGCCCGCGCCGTCACCTCTTCGATCAGCGCCTCGATCCGGGACGCCTCCAGGTCGCCCAACTCTCCGGAACCCGAGATGTCCGCCCTGAGCGACCCGGTCACCGGCCGGCCGCGCCACTCGAGTCCGGCGGCGGCCAGGTCGGAGTCCCGCGCCTCGACGGTGACCCGGAAGGGCCAGGGGGCCCTCAGTGTCAGGGTGGCGTCGGAGGAAAGATCCAGATCGGGTGCCAGCGCCCGGATGCCGGCTTCCTTCCCCCGGATCCGGGCCGTGACCGAAACCGGGCCCAGGGGTTGGCGCCATGCGTGCAGGTCGTTCGATCCGATTTCGAGGTCGAAGGAAGGATTTTCGATCGTCCCCGTTCCCGAAGCCTCGAGCGAGAGGGTCCCGTTGATTTGGGCTCCGCCGGGAAGGTGCGCGGGGACGAGGGCCAGCCCCGTCCCCTCCGCCTCGAGTTCGTAGCGGCCGCTGTCCAGGGCGTAGGAAACGCGGGCCGCCAGCAGATCGCTCGATGGATGCTCGGGACTCCGCGACAACCGTATGCGGCTGGACCGGATCTCCCGGTCGGCCAGGCCGAGGAGGATGTCCAGCCGTCCCAGGGGCAGTGCGTACAGGGAGAGGGCTTCTCCGGTGATGGAGAGATCCCCGGCGAGGTTGTCGACGGGGCCGTCCAGGCGCAGCGAGGTCTCCAGGGTGCCCGACATCGGAATCGAGCGCCCGAGCAGGGAGTTGAGGACCTCGAGCGGCACCGGGGCCGCGGATTTGGCCGCGAGGCGCAAGCGGGGCTCCTCCCCTCCGAAATCGAGCGTGCCCTGGGTCTCCAGCAGGCTCTCGCCGGGAAGACGCAGGTTGTTCTGAAACGAGAGGACCCCGTTTCGGTAGACGGCGCGCGCCTCGGTCCCCATCCCCCCGAGGCCCGCGACCGCGAGCGACGGGGCGTCCAGCCTGGCCTCGATCTCCAGGTCGTCCAGTTCCCCCGAGGCCCGGACGTCAAAGTCCAGGTTGCCGGCCAGGCTGACCCCCGCGCGGGATCCCGGCTTTCCCAGAAAGCGCGCGAGCTGCTGCGCGGAATCGTCCAGGTCGGCGGCCTCCCCCTGGAGGCGCCCCTCGAGGGTGCGAAAAGACCGGAGGGAAAACTCGCCGGCCGCGCGCGCACCCAGGACCGAGAGCGAGCGTATCCGTCCCCGCAGCCGGCCGGATGCGTACTCCGCGTCGACCGTCGCGGAGACAGGGAGAAGATCGGCTTCCGGCGCCGGGCGGGTGCTCCCGAGTTCGAGGGAGGCGTCGGCGCGGAGGTTTGCAGGTACGGGCTTCCCCCTCCACTCGACGGAGACCGTCCCCCCCGCCCGGCCGGCCAGGCGGAAGGGGAGCCCGAGGCTGTGCGAGAAGGGGAGGAGATCGATGTCACGGAGCCGCGCCCTCAGGACACTGGCCGCGCACTCCTCCCCGGTGCAGAGCGTCCCCTCGGCGCGGAGCGATCCTTCCGGGGAAGCGAGGTCCAGGCTTTGGATCGACACCCTGTCCCCGGCCGCGTCCCACTCCAGGTCCGCGGCAAGCCGGAGGTCGAGCGGAGGCGCCCCCTCCAGCTGCACCCCATCTCCCGCGAGCCGGCCCTCTATCCGCAGGTTGTCGAGCGGGCCGTGAACCCTGATTGTTCCGGAGACCCGGCCGGCGATCCTGCCCCCGTGACCCGCGGCTTCGGCGATCGCTCCGGTATCCAGCCCGGGCGCCAGTTCCAGGTCCAGTTCCCGGAGGTTCCGTACCGATCCCCCGAACTCGAGCGTGGACCGGGCGGCAACGACCCGGGCCGAGTCTATGCGCCATAGGGGGCCGTCCAGAACGCCTGAGAAGCCGAGGGAATCGACGGGGATCGAAAGGTCCCCCAGGGTGAAGGTCGAAACCGGGCCGCCGGTGAAGGTGATACGGTGCGCGCGCGACCCCCGGTTTCCCTCGACGGCAAGATCCCAGCCGGGCAGTTCGATCCACAGTCCGCGCCGGCGGTCTTCCCATTGCAGGGCGCCGTCGGTGATGCCGGCCTGGAGAATCCGCAGATCCAGGGAGGCGTCCCCGGAGGCGTCCGTCTCGGGCAGGTTCGTTTCCCCGTCCGGGCCCACGAAATAATGCACCCTGGGCTCGTGGACCCGCACGGTTTCCACCGTCCACACCCCCCTGACGGCATCGAGCAGGCCGAGGTCGGCGTAGGCGTGATCGGCCCGCAGCAGGGGGGGGAGCCCCGGGGCGCGCGCGGCCGCGAGCGACAGGTTTTCCAGCCGGACCGATCCGGTGAACAGGTTCAACCGGACCCGGTCCGCCCGCAGTTCGATCTTCGCGCTGCGCCGGAGATATCCGCCCGCCTTGTGGAACGCCCAGTTTCCGACCGGCGGCGCCAGCAGCAGAAGCGGAATGAGGGCAACGAGGACGGCCAGTGCCGCCAGCGCCTTGGTTATGCGTCCGATCCAGCGCTTCTTCATCGCTCTCCCCACCCGCCAACGCGGTCGAGGTATGCATTGTATCTCATTTGACGATGGGGGGGAACCGTTGCAATCAGGGAATTTATGGGCTATCGGCCGACGCTCCTCCCCCGTCGGGTCCGGGGGTCCTGGAAAACAGCGAACGGAGGTTCAGCCTTTCGGCTCCTTTTTCCGCCGATTCCTTCATGACGCGCA
Organism: Acidobacteriota bacterium; assembly: GCA_012729555.1. Lineage (NCBI taxonomy): Bacteria > Pseudomonadati > Acidobacteriota > Acidobacteriota bacterium. Next base: position 139,007 of record JAAYCX010000012.1, on the reverse strand, counting down.
GCCACTGCCGGGCCCAGGCGTATTCCGTGGCCAGGATGGCCAGCCCGACGGGAATGACGACGAAGGCGGGCCCCGGGAGGAAGACCAGTGCGATTCCGAAAAGAAATACCGTCATGCCGACCATGAACACGACGACGCGTCTTGCGTATCTGACCATTGGCTCATTTTACTCCGCGGAGCGGCCGGTCAACATGAAAATGAATTTGGGAGACTGCGGCCTGTCGACGGGTGTATACCCATAGGGTGAACCCGGCGACCGCGGGCGTCGGTCGCCGTGACCCGGAGGGGTAAAAGGTGCGCATCCGTCCCATCCTTGCTGAAGACGCGGCCGCCGTGGCCGGGATATACAACCACTTCGTGCGCCGTACCATCGTTACCTTCGAAGAGGAGGAGGTGACCGTCGAGGAGATGGCGCGGCGCGTCGACCGCGTCGCCGCCCGCTACCCCTGGTTCGTGGGGGAAGCGGGGGGGGAGGTCATCGGCTACGCCTACGCCGACCTATTCAAGGATCGCTCCGCCTACCGGTTCAGCGCGGAAACCACCATCTACCTGAGGCCGGATGCGACCGGCAAAGGGTATGGCCGGCGGTTGTACGCCCATCTCCTTTCGGACCTCCTGCAGCGGGGGATCGTCAATGCCGTAGCGATCATCGCCCTCCCGAACCCGGCCAGTGTCCGGCTGCACGAACGGGCGGGCTTCCGGCGTGCCGGGCGCCTCCACGGGGTGGGGCGGAAGTTCGGGCGGTGGCTGGACGTGGAGTACTGGCAGTGCGTCCTGGGGACTCCGGCCGCCGGCTCCCCTTTCGGGACCGACAGATAATTTCTTGTTTCTCCCGTCTCGTTGACGGTAGAATCCAGGGTTTACGGCCCCTGGCCCCCGGCCGGTTCGCGGGGACGGCGTACGGGCGGGATTGCCCGCCTGCGGGGGGCGTGAAGTGGAGATAACTCATGGGTGGGGCGCCTGCCGCGCCCGGCCCCTGATTTCGACGAGGGAATGTGAATGGCTACCAAGGTTCCGTCTCAAAAGAAAACCCTGACCGGTGCTCCCATCAATCCGTTGCCCGGTGACGTGCCGTATACGACGGTTTCCCTTTGCCCCGAATGCGGGGTTCACGTGGAGGCCCGGGTGTTCGAAGAGGACGGCAAGATCATCATGGAGAAGACCTGTCCCGAGCATGGTTCCTTCAGGGACACCCTCCTGTCGCATGCCGAATATTTTCATCGCATGATGGCGTGGAACCGCGATGTCGGTTGCGGCGTGTCCAACCCGGCCATTCCCGACGCGAAATCGTGTCCCGAAGACTGCGGCATGTGCAACCTGCACGCCAGCCACACGGTGCTGGCCAACGTGGATCTGACCAACCGCTGCAACCTCGCCTGCCCGATCTGTTTCGCCAACGCGAGCGTCCAGGACTACATCTACGAGCCCTCCTTCGAGCAGATCGTGGACACGCTGCAGACCCTGCGTGATTCCCGCCCGGTCGCGGGCCGCGTCGTGCAGTTCGCCGGCGGCGAACCCACCCTGCACCCCGACTGGTTCCGTATCCTGGCCAAGGCCAACGAGATGGGTTTCTCCCACGTGCAGTGCGCCACCAACGGCCTGAAGTTCGCCGAGGATTCCTTCGCGGAAAAATCGCGCGAGGCGGGGCTCCACACCCTCTACCTGCAGTTCGACGGGCTCGACCCCGAACTGTACGGGAAGATCCGGGGGCGCAAGGACCTGCTCGACATCAAGATGAAGGCGATCGACAACGTCCGCAAGGCGGGGCTCAAGATCGTCTACGTCCCGACCATCGTCAAGGGGGTCAACGACGACCAGGTCCCGAAGATCGTCCAGTTCGCGCTGGACACCATCGACGTCTGTTCCGGGATCAGCTTCCAGCCCGTGGCGATCACCGGCCGGATCGACCAGGCGGAGCGGGACCGGATGCGCTACACGCTCTCCGACCTGGCGGAAGGGGTGAACACCCTGGGGTACACCTCCAGGGAGGACTGGTTCCCCCTCTCCTGCACCACGCCGATCACCGAACTGATCCAGGCCCTCAGAAACGAACCCAACGTCATGGTCTCCTGCCACCCGCTCTGCGGGATCGGGACCTACTTCTTCGTGGACCAGAACCGGAAGCCGACGCCCGTCACCCGTTTCCTCGACATAAAGGGGCTTTTCGACGACATCCAGAAACAGGCGGACAAGCTCAAGAACCGGACCACCTTCAAGTCGCTCTACAACAACCTGAGCAAGTTCAGCCTCTTCTCGAGCGCCAACAAGCATTTCGATGCGAGCCAGGCGCCGGAAGGCCTGACGCTGACCAAGCTCGGGCAGACGATCGAAGGGTTGCTCGACAAGAAGGCGGGGCGCGGGGCCAACGACGGCACCTACACCTACAAGACCCTCATGGTGGCCGGCATGCATTTCATGGACGGCTACAACTACGACGTGGAGCGGGTGAAGCGCTGCGTCATCCACTACTCCACGCCGGACAAGCGCCTCTACCCGTTCTGCACCTATAATTCCGGGCCCGTGTTCCGCGAGCAGATCGAGAAGCAGTTCTCATGCTCCAAGGAGGAATACCGCCAGAAGCAGAAGGCGTCGGCGGAGTAGCCGCCCTCCGGAAGCCGGGGGGGTCGTCGATCCCCCCGGTTCAGCCCGCGGCCGGGAGTATGCGGTTGCGTCCCTCCTTCTTGGCCCGGTACAGGGCCGCGTCCGCCGCCCCGATGAGAGCCCCCATATCCCGGCCGTGGTCCGGGTAGACGGCGACTCCCATCGACAGGGTCACAGGGGGAAGCGTCAGTCCCATGTGGGAGATCCGGAGGCTCCCGATCCCCTTCCTGATCCGCTCCATGTTCCGGCGGGCCCCCTCCAGGGAGGTGTCGGGCAGGAACAGGATGAATTCCTCCCCGCCGTAGCGGCAGGCGGCGTCCCCTCCCCGGAGGTTCGTTTTCAGGAAAGCGCCCAGGCTCTCGAGCAGCGCATCTCCGGCCGGGTGACCGTACCGGTCGTTGAAGGGCTTGAAATGGTCGATGTCCATCATGACGAGGGCGACGGGGGTGCGGTTTCTCTCGGCCCGGCTGATCTCCCTCGCGAGCGCTTCTTCCATGTAACGGCGATTGTACAGCCCCGTCAGCGGGTCCCGGATCGACTGTTCGGCCAGCCGCTCGCGCAACCGGAGGTTGGCGATGGAAAGGGACAGGTATTCGCCGATCGTCGTCGCCAGCCTGCCGATCTGTCCGGTGGTTCGGGCCTGGATTCCGTCAGGGGCGCCCTCCTCCACCCGCAGGTGAAGGATCCCAAGGACCTCACCCTTGGCCGCGAGCGGCACGCAGGCCGAGGGGGCCCGGGGTCCCTTTCGCAGGTGGGCGCACACGGGACCCATACCGGGTTCGTCCACCAGGTGGAGGCGCCCGCGCCGCAGCGCCCAGCAATCGTCCGTCGGGAAACTCCGCGGTCCTGCAACATCGGCGCCCGGACCCCAGGCATCGACGGCTTCGAGCTCCCGGCCTGATTCGGCCATCATGTACAGGGCCCCGGATGCATGCGGGAACAGCTTCAGCATCGATCTCCGCACGATCGACCCGACTTCCGAGGTGGAGTCGCAGGCCTGCAATATTTCGCGCATCTCGCTCAGGATGCCGCTCTGTTTTTTCTGTTCCTTCAGCTGGCTCACCGTGGCGCGCAGGCGCTCGTTGGCCTGCCGGATCCGCTCCGCCGCCCTCTTCTGGGCGGTGATGTCGCGGAAATACCACACCCGCCCGTAGAAGCGGCCGTCGGCCGCCTCCAGGGGGGCGGAGTACCGGTCCAGCACCCTGCCGTCCCGAAGCTGAACCTCGTCATGGCTGCTGCTGCTGCGGTTTTCGTACAGGCCGCGCACCACGGCGTTGGCGGCCTCGCAGTTCAGCACCAGCCGGGAGGCGTACTCGAGGGCCCGTTCGTTCGAGCGCGAGGCCAGGATCTCCTCGGGGAGCTTCCAGATATCCACAAACTGCCGATTGTACGAAACGATCCTCCCGTCCTCGCTCACCACCAGGATGCCGTCCAGGGCGCATTCCTGCTGGGTCCGCATCAGGGTGTTGGAATACTCCAGCTCCTCCTTCATCCGGCGCCATTCCGCTTCGCCGAAAGGAGCGGACGGTCCACCCTCCCGTGCCGCCGGCGGGCGTTTTTCCCTTTTAGCGCCGGAATTGTCTCTTTCAGAACCTGTCATGGGGCTGATGGTTCCCGCGTGGTTCCGGGCGACATCGCCCGGAGCTCTGCATATCGGCAGGACCGGGTGGATTCTGAAAACAAAAACGGGGGTCAGGGCCCGGGGACCGGGGGGAGGGCGCCGAGCTGGGTGAAAATGGCGCGAGTGTCGGCCACGTCCCAGTGCTCGGCCAGTTTGCCGTCCCGCACCCGGAAGATGTCGACGACGTCGTAGCACACCCGGTTCCCGGTGGGGGGGAGATCCAGGAACCCCTTGCCGGTGTGGGTGCCGGTGTAGGTGCCGTAAACGAACACCAGGTCGCCTTCCGCCGCCACCATGTTGACGGCGACCCGCGCATCGGGAATGGCGGAGAAAAACCCTCTATGGAACTCCAGGAAGCCGGCGATCCCCTGCGCCGCGTAAGGATTGTGCTGCACGTAGACCTCGTGCAGAAAGCGCGGGGCCGCCTCCAGGTTGCGGCCGCACAGGACCTCTTCGTAGAAATCCAGGACCAGGCGTTTGTTGGTTTCAGGGTTCAATGGCTCGTTCTCCCGCAGCATTTTTTGTATTTTTTCCCGCTGCCGCAGGGGCAGGGGTCGTTACGCCCGATGCGCGGTTCCTCCCGCCGGAACGTTTCCACCTTGCCCGGCAGGATCCCCTGGCCGTCCTCGAGGACTTCGGCCGGGGTCCTGCCGTCGAAGGCGTCGCGCGGGGTGCTTTTCCATTCCTCCTGCAGCTTCTCCGTCCGGGGGTCGGTCATGGCCCTTTCGTTCATCTCGATCCCCCGCTCCTGACAGAAGAGGAGGAAGTCGGACATGACCTTCGCCTGCGGCGATTCCATCAGTTCCTTGATCTTGCCGAGGCTCATCCCGGGGGGGAGTTTCACGCCCGGGGGGAGCGAATCGAGCAATTGACCGAAATCGAGCGTGGAAAGGTCCGCGCCGTCCGCCGGGGGGGGCGCCTCGGGACCGGCCGTGCCCGGGAGGGGGTCCTCCCCTTCGGCGGCGGATCCGGGATCGGGCGCCGGTCCGACGAGCGAGCGGAGCTCCGTCAGCAGCGCCGCCGCCTCTTCCCGGTCCATCCCGGGGTTGCCGCTCCCGAGCCGGTCGAGGATCCAGCCGGGGTCTTCCCCCTCCTCGACCAGTTCGATGATGTCCTCACTCTCGAAGCCGTCGATGGCCGACCGCTCGATGAAGGCCTGCAGCCTGCCTTTCAGCTCCCTCAATTCCCTTTCGTTCCCACCCTCGGCCTGGTCCATCGGCATCCTTTCCCGAAATAAGGCGACGGTATCCCTCCTCCCGTCCCGGCGTCCCCATTATGATACCCGTTTCGTCGTTCCGTGAAGACCCTTTATTCCGGAACTTTCCCCCCCGGGCGGTGTTTAAGATTCCGTAGAGGCGACAGTGCTATGATTGAGGCGTGAAATGGAATGGGCCCTCGACTGGGACGATGATTTCCTCATGACGGAAGAAGCGCCGGCGGGAGACCGTGATACCGAACTGATGCTCCTGTTCCAGGCGGGGGACGAGGGGGCGTTCGAGGCCCTGTTTGCGCGCCATTCGAGGCCCCTGATCCGTTTCGCCTCCCGCTTCGTCCATAACCGCGAAAGGGCGGAGGAACTGGCGCAGGAGATCCTGCTGAAGGTGTACGAAGGAGCGGACCGGTACCGGCCGACGGCGAAGTTCACCACCTGGCTCTACCGGATCGCCACCAATGTGTGCCTGAACGAGATCCGGAGACCCTGGTTCCGCGCCGCCCGCCGGTCGATCGACGCTTCTCCCGAAGCGGCCGTGGCGACACACCGGGAGTTGCGGACGGATCCCGATCCGGTCCGGGACCTCGAGCGGCAGGCGATCGCCCGCGCGCTCGCCGAGGCCCTGTCCCTGATCCCCGACAGGCAGCGTGCGGCCTTCATCCTGAACAAGTACCAGGAACTGTCGTACGCCGAGGTGGGCGAGGTGATGAAGACGAGTGAGAAGGCGGTGAAATCGATGATCCACCGGGCGAGGGAGGCCCTGGCGGCGCGGCTGGCCCCGATGCTGCCGGAGTACAGAAAACCATGAACTGCAAACTGGCCGTGGACAACCTGAAGGCCCTCATGGAAGGGGAACTCCCCGCCGGCGAGGCGCGGGAGACCCGCAGGCATCTCCTGTCCTGCCCCTCCTGCTCCGCCAGGCTTACGCCCGAGGAATGGGTGGAGGTCCTCCCCGGGATGGCGGAGGAGGTCGAGCCCTCCGCGGACTTCGCCCGGGGGTTTTACCGGAAACTGGACCGCCGGCGGGAGGCCGGGCGGGCTCCCTGGTGGAGCGTGACGTGGGCGCGGCCCGGGCACCTGGCCGGTGCGGGCGCCCTCGTCCTGGTCGTGCTCCTGGGCGTGATTCTCGGCCGGCTCCCCTGGGGCGCGAGGACGATGTCCGGTCCAGCCGTCGAGCCGGGGATGGAGGAGACCGTGGCCATCCTTAAGGATATGGGGGTGCTCCACCACCTGGACCTGCTCGAGGACTTCGAGACGATAGCCGATCTCGGAGCCCTCGCGCAGGATGAAGCCATCAACTAGGCGGGTGTTTATGGGCAAGAGCGGGCTTTGGGTTCTGCTGCTGGTCCTCGGCGCGGAGGTGGCGCTGGCAGGGGAGAGGGAAGAGGCGAAAAATCCCGGCAATCCGCCCCCGCTCACGGCGGAGCAGAGGGAGATCCTGCGCAACCGCGCGATCCTCGAGGACCTCGAACTGCTGGAGAACCTGGACAAGTGCCGGCTTTTGGATCTGTTCCTGGGGGATCCGGACACGTCCGGAGAACCCGAAGAAGAGGGGCGGGAAAAGAAATGAAAAATCACGCGATTACGTGGGTTCTCGGGTTTTTGCTGGCGCTGGGCGCCGCGCCCCTGCTTCGGGGCCAGGAGCCGTCCCCGGCTCCGCAGACCCAGGCGGGTGAGGAAGCCGAATGGAACCGCCTGAGCCCGGAACAGAAGGCGGAGCTCACCGAGCGCTACCGCCGCTACAGCCGCATGACGGCGGAAGAGAAGGAGCGGCTCGCGGAGCTCCAGAAACAGGTCCGGGACATGGACCCGCAGGAGCGGAAGCTCATCCTCGAGAATTATGAACGCTTCCGGAACCTCGGCCCCGAAGAGCGCGAGAGGCTCGAGAAGAACTACGAGCGGTTCAGGGAGCTTCCCCCCGAACGGCAGCAGCAGCTGCGCAAGACCTACCGCGAGTTCCAGAAGATGGCGCCCGAAGAGCGTACCCGGGTGCTCCGGAACCTCGACAAGTGGCGGCGGATGACGAACGAACAACGCAACAGGATGCGGCGGGAGTCGATCCAGCGCCGCAACGAACGAAACCGCCGATAACGGGGTCCGTCCCGTTGGAAGGAGAAGCATGAGCCGGATCTTCCTCAGCGCGGCCGGCGCCCTGGCGCTGGTCCTCTCTTTTGGCGCGAACGTTTTCGGACAGGAGCGCGGCCCGCTCGTGAACCTGGGCTTTTCGGGCAGCAGCATGGACCCGTCATGGGTCTTCCGGCTCGACCCGTCGGCCGGCTACCGCTTCAATCCGCATTTCGAGGTGGAAGCCGGGGTGCCCGTCTATTTCGTGCATGCCCCGTCGGACGATCTGGAGCTTTCAGGCGCCGGCGGCGGGATCGGCAACGCCTGGGTCGGGGTGCGGGGGATGGTGCGCCGGTCGAGCGTCTATTTCAGCAGCGGCGTCCGGGCCTCGGCGCCCACGGGGGACGTCGATCGGGGCCTCAGCACCGGCCGCGTGACGGTCGACTGGAGCAACTATGTCGATGTCGCCCTCGGCGACTGGAACCCGTTCGGCCGGGCCGGGATCGCCAACACCGTTTCCGACACCCATTTCTTCACCCGCCCCTTTTCCTCCCTCGGCCTGGTCGGCCACTTCGAGGGGGGGATCGGCTGGCACCCGGTACACTGGGCCGGTGTCGGCGCCTCCGGCTACGCGGTGGTCCCGAGCGGGGAGCAGAAGATCTACAGCCGACTGGTGGAGCGGGCGGGAGCGGGGTCCGGGTCCGGCCCCGGAGCGGTGACCGGGATGGTTTCGCTCATGGCCGCGGGGAGCGGCCCGGGCGGCTCCGATTCCGGCAACGGCACCACGGCGGGAGACGGAGGCGCGGGGGGCGGTCCCACGGCCGGTGCGGGGGGGAACCGGCCCTTCGAGACCGAAAGCGTCATCATCGGGGAGAGCGACCTGGCCCGGGACCACGGTTTTTCCGCCTGGGTCGATTTCTACCCGGGCCGCAACGTGATGCTCGAAATCGGCTACAGCCGCAGCGTCTCCTACGACTCCGACTCGCTCTTCTTTTCCGTGAACCTGGACCTTATGGGCATGATGCGGAAACCCGGGCCCTGACCGCCTCCGCTACTTCAGCTTTCCCAGCCGCCGGGCGATCGTCTCGATCTCGTCCATGACCCGGCCGAGGTGCGCCATCATGGCCGTGAGCGGTTCGGGGGAGGTCATGTCCACCCCCGCCCGGGCCATCAGGGCGATCGGATAGTCGGAGCCGCCGGCCGAGAGGAGTTCCAGGTACGACTCGACCGCGCCCGGCTCCCCCGCCAGGACCCGTTCGGACAGGGCCGCGGAGGCGATGAAGGACGTGGCGTACTGGTAGACGTAGAAATTATAGTAGAAGTGGGGGATGTAGGCCCACTCCGCCTTCACCTCGTCGTCCACCACGCAGGCCCCGACCTCCTGGCCGTAGTACTCGCGCGCGATTGTAGCGTACAGTTCGCCGAGCGCGTCCCCCGTCAGCGCCTCCCCCCCCTCGGCCAGCTCGTGGATCCGGAGCTCGAATTCGGCGAACTGGGTCTGGCGGAACACCGTCGCCCGGGCGTTGTCGAGGTAGTTGCCCAGCAGCGAGAGCCGGACCTCGTCCCGGGTTTCGCGCTGCAGCATGTAATGGAGCAGCAGCGCCTCGTTGAAGGTGGAGGCGACCTCGGCCACGAAGATCGAGTAGTGCGACAGGGCGTAGGGCTGCGCCCGGTTGGCCAGGTAGCTGTGCATCGTGTGCCCCAGCTCGTGGGCCAGGGTGCTCACGTCGTCGTGCTTGCCGTTGAAGTTGAGCAGGATGTAGGGGTGGGCGTCGTAGACGGAGCCGTTCGAGTAGGCGCCCGAGCGCTTCCCGTCGCTCGGGTAGACGTCGACCCAGCGCTCGGAGAGGGCGCGCCGGGCGACCTCTGCGTACTCCGGCCCGAGGGGCGCGAGCGAGTCGAGCACGCGCGCCGCAGCCTCGTCATAGGTGTAGTCCAGGTCGAGGTCGGCCACGATCGGGGCGTAGAGGTCGTAGTAGTGGAGGGAGTCGAGTCCCAGCAGCCGCCGGCGCAGGTCGAGATAGCGGTAGAGGGTCCTCCGGTGGGCCCGAACCCCCGCGATCAGGTTGCGGTAAACGGCTACGGGAATGTTGTAGTTGTTCAGGGCGCGCTCGAGGCAGGAGCCGAAGGAGCGCGTGCGGGAGAAAAACATGTTTTTGCGCACCTCGGCGGCGAGCTGGGCCCCGAAGGTCCGGCGGAAGTCGTGCATCTTCCCGAGGTACGCCGCGAAGACTTTTTTCCTGCTCTCGCGGTCGTGCGAGCGGCGGTGCAGGTTGAAGGCGGCCGGGTCGAGCCGCACCGTCCCCTCCTCCAGGGCCACCTCCGGGTAGGGGAAGTCGGCGTTGGTGAAGATGCCGTTGATGGTACCGGGGGCGTCGGCCATCAGGCCGGCCGTGGCCAGGATCTTCTCCCCGCCTTCGCCCAGGGTGTGGGGCCGGTTGCGCACGATGTCGTCGAGGACGTGCCGGTAGGGGGCCAGAAGGGGCTCGCGCTCGGTGAAGTCCTCGATCCGCGCGGGATCCATGCGCAGGATTTCGGGCTCGATGAAGGCCGCCAGGGTGGAAAATTCCGACGCGATCCGCGTCATCTCCTGGTCCATGGCGAGGTAGCGGGAGTCGCGCGTGTCCAGGTCCGACTTCATGCCGGCGTAGCAGGCCAGGCGGGTGAGCTCCTTGTGAAGGAGGTTCTGACGCTCGAGGCAGCCGAGCAGCCGCTCCGGGGACTCGGCCAGGGTCCCCTCCCAGGAGGCGATCGAGGGGAGTTCGGCCAGCAGCTTCCGCTTGGCCGCTTCCCAGGCGTCGTCCCCGGCATAGACCTGGGAGAGGTCCCACTGGAATTGTTCCGGGATCCGGCTCCGGTCGCGCTCCTTGACATACGAATCTTTCATCGCGCCTCCTGGGTGTCAGGGTGAAACCCAAGTCTAGCGAAAAACGGGGCCGCGTTCACCCTTTTTGCCGTGTTTTCCGGTTGCGCCCCGGTCCTTTTTGGGGTGAGATCGGTCCATGGCATGGGTGGATACGGTCAGGGGGCCGGTGGATGCGGCGGAGCTGGGGGCCGTGCTGATGCACGAGCACCTCTTTCTCCTCTCCTCCCCCGCCGGCCTCAGGCATCCCGAGAGCATTCCGGACGAGGAGCGGCGGGTGGGCGAGGCCGTCGACCGCCTCGGCCGGCTCAAGGAGCGGGGGATCGACGCCCTGGTGGACCTGACCGTCGTGGGAGCCGGGCGGTACCTTCCGAGGATCCAGGAGGTCGCCGCCCGGGTCGACCTTCACATCATCGTTGCGGCCGGGGTCTTCGTGCTCGACCGGCTGCCCCCGGAGCTCGGGGCGCACCCCGATCCGGGCCGGGCGCTCGTCGAGACCTTCATCGGGGAGGTCCGGGAGGGGATCGGGGGGACGGGGGTGAGGGCGGCGGTGCTCAAGTGCGCCACCGGGCGGCGCGGGCTGACCCCGGACGTGGAGCTGGTCCTGCGGGCGACGGCACGGGCGCAGCTGGCCACGGGGGTGCCGATCTGTACCCACACCCATGCCCGCAGCCGCAACGGGCTCGACCAGCTCCGCGTCTTCGCCGGGGAGGGGGTGGACCCCGCGCGCGTCGTCATCGGCCACTCGGGCGACACGACCGATCTCGACTACCTCCGGGAGATGATGGAGAAGGGGGCCTGCATCGGGATGGACCGGTTCGGCATCGACCCCCTTCTCGGGTTCGAGAGGCGGGTCGACACCGTGGCCCGGCTCTGCCGGATGGGGTACGCGGCGAAAATGGTCCTCTCGCACGACGCCTCCTGCTACAATGATGCATTCCCGGAAGAACGGGCGGCGGAGGTGCCGAACTGGCATTATGGCCACCTTTCCGACGACGTGATTCCGGCGCTCCTGTCCCGCGGGGTCGACCGGGCCCAGATCCGGGCGATGCTGGTCGGCAACCCGCGCGCGATTTTCGCGGGCGGCTCGGGCCGCCGGGAGCGACACGATCCGAATTTGTTATGCAGCCAGGAGGAGGAGCGATGAGAAGGACATTGATAGCCTGTGCCGTTGTCGGGTTGATGCTGTGGGTGGCCCCGGGGCCGGCCTCGGCCCAGGGGGAGGACGTGATCAAGCTGCCGCCGGCCCAGACCGACGGGGGGATGCCCCTGATGCAGGCGCTCAAGCTGCGCAAGAGCACGCGGGGGGGCTTCGGACCGGACAAGCCCCTGTCGATGCAGGTGGTCTCCAACCTGCTCTGGGCGGCGGACGGGGTGAACCGGGAAGGGGGTCACCGAACGGCCCCGTCGGCGGCCGACTGGCAGAACATCGACATCTACCTGACCACGGCCGACGGGCTCTATCTCTATGACCCGAAGAAGCACGAGCTCAAGGTGCTGGGGCGCGAGGACGTGCGGGCCGTCGCGGGTCAGCAGCCGTTCGTCACGGAGGCGCCGCTGAACCTGATCTATGTCGCCGACATGGCCCGGGCTTCCTTCGGGGGGAAGCGGATGCCGGAGGTGGAGGAGACCTGGTCTTTCGCCAATACCGGGTTCATCGCCCAGAACGTGTACCTCTTCTGCGCGAGCGAGAACCTCGCCTGCATCGTGCGGGCGATGATCGACCCGGCCGCCATCGCGAAAACGCTGAAGCTGCGGCCGGAGCAGAAGGCGATCCTGGCCCAGACGGTGGCCCATTTCAAATAGGGGAACCGGCGGCGGCCGGCGGAAACCCGCCGGCCGCCGAAGCACGGGGTTCAGGCCAGGCGCTTGAGGAGCCAGGCCATGTTGACCCCCAGCGTCTTCATCGTGGCCACCCCCTCGGCGTCGGCCAGGACTTCGCCCGGCATCCGTCCGACCCCCGCGTTCCAGTAGTTCGAGCCGGGAATGATCATCTCGTTGATGAGAAAGAGATGGTTCAGGCTGGCCAGGGAGTGGTTCGACCCCGCACGGCGGACGGCCAGGACCCCCGCCCCCACCTTGCGCCTCAGGACGTTGCCGTTGGCCCGCGCCACGAAGCCGCAGCGCTCGATGAGGGCTTTCATCCCGGCGGTGATGTCGGCGAAATAGACGGGCGAGCCGAGCAGCAGCCCGTCCGCCCTGCCGATCTTCTCGAAGTACTCGTTGAACGGGTCGGAGTCGACCGCGCACTTCAGGTTCTTCCTCTCCAGGCATTTCATGCAGGCGGTGCACCCCTGAATGGGGGCGCCCTCGGCGAGCTGGATCAGGTCCGTTTCGATCCCCTCGGCCCGAAGCTCCTGCATGACGATGTTCAGCAGGAGGAAGGTATTCCCGTCCTTCTTCCCGCTGCCGTTGACCGCGACGACCTTCATGGTATGGGCTCCTCTCGGGTGACAATATCCGCGGGGCGACGGCCCCGGACTGAGTTAACCAGAAATGCCCGGGGGATTCCACCGCCGATTCCTCCTTTTCGGACGGGCTCCGGGTGGGTATACTCCCCTGATTTACCGGAAGCGGTCTTCCTGAAGGCCGTGGATTAGGGTAAAATGGATCATTTTGTAACGGGATGGAAGTGCGTTCGACCCATGCTCACGGTGCCATGACCCTCGGGACAAAGAACAGAAAAGAAAGAGAGGTTTGAAGTATGCCCCCCCTTTCCGAAGCTACCCGCCCCCTGATGTGGAATGTCTCCCAGGCCTGGGTGATGTATGTGCTGTTTGCCGCTGCCGTCGCCGTCTTTGCCTGGGGAATGTGCCGGCGCGTGCGGTCCTGGCGCCGGGGGAAGGAGGACGGCGAGAGATTTTCCGACTGGGGAAAGCGCCTGAAGATCCTCCTGGGCGAGACGCTGCTCCAGAACCGGGTGCGCCGGAATTTCTACCCGGGACTCCTGCACGGCCTGCTCTTCTACTCCTTCCTCGTTCTTTTCATCACCACCCTGATCGTCATGGTCCAGTATGATGGGAACCTCCTGTTCGGCCTGGATCTCGAGATCTTCAAGGGGGGGGTCTACGTCTTCTTTTCCGTGGCGAGCGAGCTGGCCGGGCTCTTGATCCTGGCCGGCCTGGGCATGGCCGCCTGGCGCCGGTATGTCGCCAGGCCGGGGACGCTCCCCGTCGCCCGTGAAGACGGGTTGGTGCTCCTCCTGGTCGCCGCCCTGGTCGTGACCGGCTACCTGGTCGAGGGGGCGAGGATCGGGGCCAACGGGGATCCCTGGAAGGAGCTCTCGTTCGTGGGGTGGGGCCTCAGCCCGATTTTTGCGGGGATGGCCGGGGAAACCGCCCGGGGGGCGCATGCGGCGCTATGGTGGCTCCACACCGTCCTGGTCATGGGCTGGATCGCCCTCATTCCCTACACCAAGTTCTTTCACATGCTGGCGCTGCCGACCAACGCCTTCCTCTCCAAGCTCGGGCCGCGGGGGGAGCTCCGGCGCCAGGACATCGAGAAGCTGATGGAGAGCGCCGAAAGCGAGGAGATCCGGATCGGGATCCAGAAACCGGAGGAGTTCAGCTGGAAGCAGCGCCTGGACCTGGACGCCTGCATCCTGTGCGGACGCTGCGACGAGGTCTGCCCCGCCTACATGGCGGACCGGGACTATTTTTCCCCGCGGCAGCTGATCGCGCGCATGAAGGCCCAGCTCGACGAGGCGGCGGGCGCGGAGGAGGGGGAGAAGGCCGATATCGTGGGCAGGGCGTTCGACGAGGAGTTCATCTGGCACTGCCGGACCTGCGCCGCCTGCGTGGAGGTCTGCCCCGCCATGATCGAGCACGTGGATACCCTGATGGAGCTGCGGCGCAACGAGGTGCTGATCCAGGGGCGCATTCCTGAGGAAGCGGGCCGCGCCCTGCGCCTGTTCGAGACCGGAGGCAACCCCTTCGGCCCGCAGTCGGAACGGACCGACTGGATCGAACGGGCCGGGCTGCGCGTGGTCAAGCCGGGGGAGTCGGTCGATGTCCTGTACTGGATCGGCTGCTGCGTGACGTTCGATCCCCAGAAGCACAGGATCGCCGAGGACCTTTGCCGCCTGCTAGAGCGCTGCGGCGTGGATTACGGCGTTCTCGGCGCGGACGAGAGGTGCTGCGGCGACCCCGCCCGTATCCTGGGGCAGGAGATGGTGTTTCAGCAGGCGGCCCGGGAACAGATCGAGCTGCTCGGACAGCGCGGGTTCCACACGCTCCTGACCGGGTGTCCCCATTGCTATAACGTTTTCAAGAACGAATACCCCCAGTTCGGGGCCTCGTACAATGTCGTTCACCACACCGAGTACATCGAGAGGCTGATGGCGTCCGGCAGGATCCGGCCGGGGAGCGGGAGGGGGCGGATGGTGTACCATGACCCCTGTTACCTCGGCCGCTACCAGGGGATCTACGACGCCCCCCGCTCGGTGCTCCGGGCGATCCCGGGCGCGGAGCTCGCCGAAATGAAAAACAGGCGCGAAAAGAGCCTCTGCTGCGGCGCGGGGGGAGGGCATTATTTCATGGACCTGAAGCGGGGGGAGCGGATCAACAACCTGCGCGTCCGGCAGGCGCATGAAGCGGGTGCGGATACGATCGTGACCGGCTGCGCCTACTGCATGCACATGCTCGGGGATTCGCTGAAGCTGCTCAATGTCGACGAGAGCATGCGTGTCATCGATATCGCGTCGCTGACCGCGGAAAGCCTGGACGATGCCCGAAAGTGACCGGCCGTCGCGGCGGATGAGGGGATCCCGCCGCCGGGTGATCGCGGCCCTGGCGTGCTACGCCGTGCTGATCGGGATCGCCCTGTACGCGTTTTTGCCCGTGAGGACCGGGGACGACCGGTTCCTCCTTGGGATGCTGCTGGCGGTCTTCGCCCTCTTCATCGTCAAGACCCTGGCGCACGCGGGCGACGGGGAACCGTAACCGCCCGGCCGGCCGCCGGGGAGAAAGGACCATCATGGCAATCAGACTCAGAAGCGCGACGTCCACGGAGGGGAGAAGAATGGCGGGAGCCCGCAGCCTCTGGCGCGCCAACGGCATGCGCGAGGAGCAGATCGGCAGGCCCGTCATCGCCGTCGTCAACTCCTTCACCCAGTTCGTCCCCGGCCATGTCCACCTCCACGAAATCGGGCAGCGGGTCAAGGGCATCATCGAGGCCCAGGGGTGCTTTGCCGCCGAATTCAACACCATCGCCATCGATGACGGGATCGCCATGGGGCACGGGGGCATGCTCTACTCCCTCCCCTCGAGGGAACTGATCGCCGACAGCGTCGAATACATGGTGAACGCCCACACGGCCGACGCCATGATCTGCATCACGAATTGCGACAAGATCACCCCCGGCATGCTGATGGCGGCGATGCGGCTCAACATCCCCGCCATCTTCGTCTCCGGCGGCCCCATGGAGGCGGGGGTGATGGGGGACCGGCGCTACGACCTGATCGACGCCATGGTGATGGCGGCCGACCCGGCCGTTCCCGACCGGGAGGTGGCCGAGCTGGAAACCGTCGCCTGTCCCACCTGCGGGTCCTGTTCGGGCATGTTCACGGCCAATTCCATGAACTGCCTCACCGAGGCGCTCGGCCTGGCGCTTCCGGGCAACGGCACCCTGGTGGCCACCCACCGAAACCGGATGGGGCTGTTCGAGCAGGGAGCCCGGCGCATCGTCGAGATGGCCGAGGCCTACTACGGGGACGGGGATACCTCGGTCCTCCCGCGTTCGATCGCGACTCGGCAGGCGTTTTTGAACGCGATGGCCCTGGATATCGCCATGGGGGGGTCGACCAACACCGTGCTCCACCTCCTGGCCGTCGCCCGGGCCGCGGAGGTCGATTTCACCCTCGCCGACATCGATGCGCTTTCGCGCCGGATCCCGGTCCTGTGCAAGGTGGCGCCCAGTTCCTCCTACCACCTCGAGGATGTCAGCCGCGCGGGAGGGATCATGGCCATCCTGGGCGAACTCGACCGGGCGGGCCTCGTCGACCCGGCCGTCGGCCGGGTCGACGCCCCGAGCCTCGGGGCCGTCCTCGACCGGTACGACATCGCGCGGCCCACGGCGGGCGACGAGGCCCGCACTCTCTACCTGAGCGCGCCGGGCGCCCGGGGGCGCAACCTGGTGCTGGCCTCACAGGACAACGCCTACCCGGAGCTCGACCTGGACCGGGAAAACGGGTGCATCCGGGACACGGAACACTCCTATTCCAGGGACGGCGGGCTCGCGGTGCTCACCGGCAACCTGGCACCCAGCGGCTGCATCGTCAAGACCGCGGGGGTGGACCCGTCGATCTACCGCTTCACGGGCACCGCCCGCGTGTACGATTCGCAGGAAGCGGCGTGCGAAGGGATCCTGGGCGGGGAGGTACAGGCGGGCAACGTGGTGGTCATCCGCTACGAGGGGCCCCGCGGCGGCCCCGGCATGCAGGAGATGCTCTACCCCACCTCCTATATCAAGTCACGGCACCTGGGGACGGAATGCGCCCTCATCACCGACGGCAGGTTTTCCGGGGGGACCTCCGGGCTCAGCATCGGGCACGTGTCGCCCGAAGCCGCCTCCGGAGGGGCGATCGCCCTGGTGAGGGACGGGGACACGATCGCCGTCGACATCCCCGCCAGGACCATCGAAGTCCGGGTCGGCGAAGGGGAACTCGAGGCGCGCAGGAGGGAGGAGCTGGCCAGGGGGAAGGCGGCTTTCAAGCCGAGGCGCGACCGGAAGGTGTCCGAGGCGCTGCGGGCCTACGCCCTGTTTGCGGCCTCGGCCGACCAGGGGGCGGTGCGCGTCCTCCCGGGAGAGGACGGGGATTGATCCCCGGCCGGGCGGCCCCTACTCCACGGGGTGCCGCCGGGCGAATTCCTCGCGGGTCATGAAGGACTCGATCCTGGCCCCGGCCTTCAGCCCGTCGAGGAACGCCTTCGTGGCCTCCTGTTGCGAGAGCTGGTCCAGGTGCTTTTTAATGGCCGGACGGGCTTCTTCCAGCGACGCCTGTCCCGCGGGCCTCAGCTCGATCGTCCGGATGAGGTGATAGCCGATCTGGGTTTCCACGACCGGGGAGAGGGCCCCGGGACGGGCGGCAAAGGCGGCGTCTTCGAACGGCTTCGGCATCTGGCCCCGGATGAAGACCCCCAGGTCCCCCCCCCGGGAGGCCGTGACCGTGTCCTCGGAGTGTTTCGCCGCCGCGTCGGCGAAGGCGACGGCGCCCGATTCGATTTCCGCACGGAGCGCTTCGAGCTTCTTCCGGATCGCGAGCTTCCGCTCCGGCGTATCCCCGGCCCCTGCCCGCAACAGGATATGGGCCGCGTGCACCCGTTCCGGCAGGGAGAACTTGTCGGGATTGTCGGCGTAGAAGGTTTCCACCTCGGCCCCGGTCGCCTCGGGCACGCCGCGGATGACGCCTTCGAGCACCTGCTGCACCGCCAGGCTCTGTTCGATGTTCGACCTCAGCGCCGCATCCGTGATCCCCTGCTGCTCGAGGGCGGCGGCGAAAGCCTCGGGGGACGTGTAGCGCTTCTGCAGTTCCCCCATGGCCGCGTCCACCTTCGACGGGTCCACCGTTACCTTCCCCCTGCCGGCCTGTTCCTTCAAAAGGGTGACGGTGACGATGCTGTCGATCGCGTCGTCGAACAGGAGCGAGTTGCGCTGCCGGAGCTGTTCGAGCGTCATCTCCTGCTGCCGCGCCAGGTCGTCGATGACCTCCAGCAGCCGGCCTTCCGTAATCGGTTCGCCCGCCACCCGGAGCACGACGAGGCCGCCGTCCCGCGCTTCCGTCTGGGCCGGGGCGGGCGCCGCCGTGAGAAACAGGGCCAACAGGGTCAATGTGAATCGGCTCATGGGGGATGCTCTCCTTGTCCTGTGCGCGCTCCCCGAAGCGGGGGCCGATGGCATTGTCCATCGGCCCGCGGGACGTGTCAACCCCCCCGCGGCCGGGCCGCCGGCGCCGATTTGCGATGACAGGGGGCTCGGATTTAGGGTAAAAGAACGAGATGATCGATCGGCATCTTTCCCACGCACCTCAGACAGGAGATGAGATATGTATGTAGAACAGTTTTTCGTGAAAGGCCTTGCGCACAGTTCCTACCTCCTCGGCGGGACGGACACCTGTGCCATCGTGGACCCGCAGCGCGACATCGAAGTGTACCTGCACGCCGCGGAGGAGATGGGGATGAAGATCACCCATATCCTGGAAACCCATCTGCATGCCGATTTCATTTCCGGGCACCTGGACCTGGCGGACGCCACCGGGGCGGTGATCTACGCCCCCAAATCGGCCAAATGCCGCTTCAGGCACCGCGCGGTCGCGGAAGGGGACAGTTTCCGGATCGAAAACATGAGCATCCGGGTGCTGGAGACCCCGGGCCATACCCCGGAGCATATCAGCTATGTCGTCACCGACCGCAGCCGCGGAAAGGAGCCGGCGGCCGTTTTCTGCGGGGACACCCTGTTCGTCGGCGACGTCGGCCGGCCCGACCTCTTCCCCGGCAAGGCGCGCGATCTGGCCCATAAGCTCTACGACAGCCTCCACGGCAAGCTCATGGCGCTTCCCGATTTCTGCGACGTCTATCCCGCCCACGGCGCCGGCAGCCTTTGCGGGCGCGCCATGGGGGCGAAACGCTGGACGACGATCGGGTACGAGCGGCGCTGCAACCCGGCGCTGCAGATCCCGGACCGCGAGCAGTTCATCCGCTCGCTGACCACCGACATGCCGGCAGCCCCGGACCATTTCAGCCGCTGCAGCGCCATCAACGGCAAGGGGCCCGCCAGGGTCCACACCCTCCCCGGCATTCTCCTGATGGACCCCGCGCGGTTCAGCAAGGCCGCGGGAAAGAAGAACACGATCGTGCTCGACATCCGGAGCTACGACGCCTTCGGCGGGCAGCATGTCCCCGGCGCGTACAACATCGACATCAGCGGGAATTTCTCCACCTTCGCCGGCTGGGTCCTCCCGCCCGACCACGACATCCTGCTCGTGGCCGGATCGGGCGAGGAGGCCTACGAGGCCGGCGTCCTGCTCCGGCGCGTCGGCCTGGACCGCGTCGTGGGGTATCTCGACGGCGGCATGTTCGAGTGGTCGCGCCAAGGGCTCCCGACCGGGCACGTGCCGCAGGTTTCGGTCCGGGAATTGAACCAGCTCATGAAAGGGCGGTCGGAACTCACGCTGGTCGATGTGCGGGCCGCCGGCGAGTACGAAGCCGTTCATATCGAGGGCGCCGTCAATATTCCCGCTCCCGACCTGCGTACCCGGCACGGTTCCCTGAAGAAGAGCCGGCCGGTGGCCGTGATCTGCAGCACGGGGCACCGCTCCAGCCTTTCGGCCTCCCTGCTCAAGCAGGCGGGTTTTGCGAACGTGTGCAACGTCGCCGGCGGCATGACGGGATACAGCGCCGCGGGGTTCAGCCCCGAATGTCCCATGTGCGTGGCGCCGCACGTCCCGAGGACCTCGTAGGAACATCGCCTCGGGGAGGGGGGAGACGAAAACCGTTATCGGGTTCGGGAGGTTGCCATGGATTGGCTGCATTGGCTGACGATGGAACGCTGGTCGCCCTACGCCGTCGGGGCCGGCATCGGCGTTTTGAGCTGGCTCGCTTTCCTGCTCTCGGACAAGCCCATCGGCTGTTCGACCGCGTTCGCGCGCAGCAGCGGGATGATCGAAAAGGCCTTCAGGGGAAAAGGGGTCGTCGAGAAGCCCTATTACCGGCAGTTCGCCCCGGTGATCGACTGGGAGTGGATGCTCGTCGTGGGCATCGTCCTGGGGGCGCTGCTCTCCTCCCTCCTTTCGGGGGGGTTCGGACTGGCCTGGGTCCCGCCGCTGTGGCGCGAGGCGGCGGGAGACAGCGGCCTCCTCCGCTGGGGCGTCGCCTTGGCGGGCGGGGTTCTGATGGGAATCGGCGCCCGCTGGGCCGGGGGGTGCACGAGCGGGCACGGCATCAGCGGGACGCTGCAGCTGGCGGCGAGCAGCTGGCTCGCCGTCGTCTGCTTCTTCGCCGGCGGCATCGCCACCGCGATGCTGATCTACCGGGTTCTGCTCTGAAAGGGGGGCGCATGCTCGAGGCGATACATGGCAGGAAAGGGCTGCAGCTGACTTTGGGCTTCCTCCTGGGGATCGGTTTCGGCTTCCTGCTCCAAAGGGGGGGGGCGACCCGGTTCGACGTCATCATCGGGCAGCTGCTCTTCGAGGATTTTACGGTGGTCAAGATCATGCTGAGCGCCGTCCTGACCGGGATGATCGGGGTCCACGCCCTCCGAAGCCTGGGCCTGGCCCGGCTCCACCCCAAGCCGGGGTCCATGGGCGCCATCGTCCCGGGCGGGCTGATCTTCGGACTCGGCTTCGGCATCCTGGGCTACTGTCCGGGGACGGCGGCGGGGGCGGTGGGGCAGGGGTCGCTCGACGCCCTGTTCGGCGGCGTTCTCGGCATCCTGATCGGGGCCGGGATATTCGCCGCAGCCTATCCCGCCCTGCAGAAACCGGTCCTGGAGCGGGGGGATTTCGGCGCCCGGACGATTCCCGAGATCCTCAAGCTCAACGCCTGGGTGGTGGTGGCGGTCGTGGCCGCAGCGATTTTCGCGCTTCTCTGCTTCCTGGAGAAATCTGGAGTGTGACCATGGCGCGTTCCACCCGCAGGCGCCGGGGATGGCTGCCGGGCTATGACCGGGGGGATCTCTCCGCCGACGCCGCCGCCGGGCTGACGATCGCGGTGATGCTGGTGCCGCAGGGGATGGCCTACGCCATGCTTGCGGGACTGCCCCCGGTCATCGGGCTCTATGCCTCGGTGATCCCGCTCGCCGTCTACGCGTTTCTGGGAAGTTCGCGCCATCTCGCCGTCGGCCCGGTCGCGATGGCCTCGCTCCTCACCCTGTCCGCCTGCTCGCGCCTCGCGCCCCCGGGCTCCCCCGAATACGTGCGCCTGGTGCTGCTGCTGGCCCTGATGGTGGGCGTCCTCCAGCTCGCGGCCGGCCTGCTCCGGTTCGGTTTCCTGATCAATTTCTTCTCCCACGCCGTCATCGGGGGATTCACGGCCGCCGCCGCCCTGGTCATCGCGCTGAGCCAGGTCCGGCATTTGATGGGAGTGGAAGGGGGCGGGGGGCATTCGGTCTTCGAACTGCTGGAGCAAATCGTTCGCGGGGCGGGGGACATCCACGCGCCGACCCTGGTTCTCGGCCTCGCCTCGATCGCCGGGATGGTAGTGCTCCGGAAGATGTATCCACGGCTCCCCTCGGCCATCCTCTTCGTCATCGCGGGCTCCCTGCTGACCTGGACCTGGGGGGAGCTCGGCATCCGGACCGTGGGGGAGGTGCCGCGCGGCCTCCCGCCCCTGTCGCTCCCCTCGTTCAACCCGCTGGCGATCCAGGAGCTCTTCCTGGACGCCTTGGCCATCGTCTTCGTGAGTTTCATGGAATCGATATCGGTGGCCAAGTACATGGCGGCGAAGTCGGGGTACAAGGTGGACCCCAACCGCGAACTGATCGGCCTGGGCGCGGCCAACATGGCGGCCGCGTTTTCCTCCGGCTACCCGGTGACCGGGGGGTTCTCCCGGACGGCGGTCAATCACCAGTCGGGCGCGCGCACCCAGGTGGCGTCGCTGGTCACGGCCGCCCTCATCCTGCTCACCCTCATCTTTCTGACTCCGCTGTTCTATCACCTCCCCAACGCGGTCCTTGCCGCCGTCATCATCGTGGCCGTCGTCGGCCTCATCGACGCCCGCGACGCCATCCGCCTTTTCCGGATCAAGAAATCGGACGGGGCGATCCTCCTGATCACCTTCGCCTGCACCCTGGGCGTGGGGCTCGATCGGGGGCTCCTGATCGGGATGGTCTTCTCCCTGGGGCTTTTCATCTGGCGCAGTTCGCACCCGCACACCGCCGAGCTCGGGTACCTCGAGAGCGAGGGGGTGTTCCGCAACGTCCTCCGTTACCCGGAGGTGAAGCGCCACCCCGAGGTCCTGATTCTCCGGCCGGACGCGTCCCTCTTTTTCGCCAACATGAAATTCCTGGAGGACCGCCTGGCCGGGGACCTCTCCGGGCGTCCGGGGGTGAAACTGATCCTGCTCGATCTTTCGGGCGTCAACGACATCGACGCCGTCTCGATCGACGAACTGGAGGAACTCATGGAGGCGTACGCCCACCAGGGGATCCGCTTCGCGTTCGCCGGGATGAAGGGGCCGGTGCGGGACCTGGTCGAGCACGCCGGGTGGGGGGAAAAATACGGCGAGACCTATCGATACCTCTCGATCCCGCACGCGCTGGCCGCTCTGGGCTACCCGGCCGCGCCACCCCGATCCTGACGCGCGCGCGGGCTTTGTGGTACAATGGGATCCATAGCTTTTCCCTCAATCCTCTATCAAAAGGAGCCTCTCATGGCCATCGCACGCGTTACCGAAATCAAATCATCGTCCGCCAAGAGCTTTGAAGACGCCATCAGGGAAGGGGTCGCCCGCGCTTCCAAGACCCTCAAGAACGTCAAATCCGCCTGGATCGAAAACCAGGAAGTGGTCGTCGACGACGGCGGCCGGGTGACCGAATTCCGGGTTCAGCTGAAGGTCACCTTCATCCTCGAGGATTAGGCCGCACCCGCCTCCACGGGGGTGTCGCGGAGGATTTCCCCTTCCAGCCCTACGACGACGCAGCTCATGGGAGGCTTGCGCCCGGCCCGCGCGGCGGCTTGGAGCACCTGGTTGAGAAGGCCGCCGCAGCAGGGGACCTGCATGATGGCAATCCGGACCGAGCGGGCCTGCTCGATCAGGGCCGTCAGTTTTTCGGCGTAGGCCTCCTGGCGCGCGTCCAGCTTGGGGCAGGCGATGACCAGGGCGCGCCCCTCGAGAAAGTCCCGGTGGAAGTCTCCGTGGGAGAAGGCGACGCAATCGGCCGCGATCAGCAGGTCGGCGTCGCGGTACTGCGGGGCCGCCGGGGAGATCAGGTGGAGCTGGATCGGCCAGTGGGTCAACCTCGAGGGGTGTTTCGCCCCGTCGTTTTCCCCCTCTCTCCTGGGTGCGAAGGTTACGCTCCGGGACCCGGGGCACCCGGCGGCGGGCGCGGCGGGGGCGTTGTCGGCGGGAGGGTCGAACGGGATCCCGTTTTCCTCGAGGTAGGCGACGGCCTGGCGGAGGTACTCCTCCTGACGATGGTCCTTCAGGTGCTTGAGATGGGCGGCGAGGACGTTCGGCCCCTGGGGGACGATGTTGCCCAGCGCCCGGATTTCGTCGTACGCCTCCGCCTCCCGTACCTCCACCGTCAGCGCCCCCTCGGGGCATTGGCCGATACAGGCGCCGAGGCCGTCGCAGAGCAGGTCTCCCACCAGCCTCGCCTTGCCGTCGATGAGCTGCAGCGCGCCTTCGGGACACCCCGACACGCACAGGCCGCACCCGGTGCATTTTTCCTGGTCGATCCGGATTATGTTGCGCTTCATTTTCGCCCCTCCTTTTTCATGTTATCGCGCATCCTCAACCCGCGGGTTTATTTTGCGCCCTACACCTGCAATAATGAAGACAGGGGGGACGGATGGGATTGATCCAGGTCAAGAATGCGGTTTTTGAGGGACATTTCATGAAAAAGATCCTGCTTTTGATTCTTTTTGCGGTTGCGGCGGGCCACGCGGCCGTCAGCCCGATGGCGCAGGGCCAGCTGGCGGGGTTCCTGTCCGGCGGGGCGGCTTTCGACTTCATCCTTATCGACCTGAGGACGATCGAGGAAATCGACGCCGTCATCGGCAACGACTCCTGCCGTCCCTACCACCTCGCCTGGCCCGAGCCCTTCATGCGGGAATCGGCCCGGATCCCGAAGGACCGGGCCGTCGTCGTTTACTGCCGGACCGGCGGCCGCGCGGCCTTCGCGGCGAACTACCTGGCGTCCGAAGGCTACGAGCGGGTGTACAACGCCGGTGGCATGATGACCTGGAACGGCCCCACCCTCCCCCCGTCGGGGATCAAACCCCTGGAACTCCTCCCGGAGCCTTCCATGCGCGCCCTTGCCCCGAAACGCTCGGCCCTCGGTCCGGTCTTCCAGATCCCGGCGCTTCCTTGAAAGGGATGGATACGCGGACGCTGGGCAGGGTGCTGGCCCGGCTCAAGCGGGAACTCCCTCTATGGAAAGTCCCGGCGGTGGGGGTGATCGCCGACGGGGCGGTCGACCGCCCCTACGAAACCCTGGTCAGCACCGTCCTTTCGCTGCGCACGAGGGACAAGGTGACCGAGGCCGCCTCGCGCCGCCTGCTCGGGCGGGCGCCGACTCCACGGGCGCTCTCCGGACTCGCTCGGGAGGAGGTGGAGCGGCTGATCTACCCCGTCGGCTTCTATCGTACCAAGGCGGCGCACCTCGTCGCGATCGGGCTCCGCCTCGAACGGGAGCATTCGGGACGGGTGCCCCGGTCCATGGACGGGCTGCTCGCGCTGCCCGGCGTCGGGAGGAAAACGGCCAACCTGGTGCTCACCGTGGGGTTCGGGGACTACGGCATCTGCGTGGACACCCATGTCCACCGCATCTGCAACCTGTGGGGCTACGTGGCGACCCGGACCCCGGACGAGACCGAGTCCGCCCTGCGCCGGAAGCTCCCCCGGCGCCATTGGATCAGCCTCAACGACATCCTGGTCACCTTCGGCCAGAACCTCTGCGTCCCCTCCTCCCCCTGGTGCAGCCGCTGCCCGGTCGCCCGCTTCTGCCCCCGGATCGGCCTCAAACGCTCGAGATAGGTGAGGAATCGCCGGTGGGTCACTGTCCCCCGAGCCCGGCGGGAGCCGTCGCCGCACCGATCTCCTTGAGCCGGCGGGAGGCCAGAGCCATGATTTCCAGGGCATAGTCCAGGTTATGCGCCCCGGCGGAGCCGTCCCGCTCGATGATCGCGAGGTTGCGCCGGACGCCGGAGAGTTTCCGCTGGGCCTCGTCGGTGAAGAGATCGGGACGATCTTTCATCCGCGCTTCGATTTCGGCCAGGCCCGCCTGGAGGGGTTCCATGGTTTCCCGATACCATGCCTGCCAGTCCCGGAGCTGGCGCGCGCGCGTATTCCGGTTGTTGTCCTTGTGGCACGCGGTGCAGCTGTCGACCCGGTCCTCGGGCAGGGCGGGGTCGTCGGGACGGAGCAGCTTCATGCCGTGGCCGCCGCCCGTCATGTGACAGGAGACGCAGGCGACGCCGGAGTGAAAGCTGCGGGTCTCCTCGATCCCCTCGGCCCCCGTTCCCCTGAGCACGGCCCGCTGGGAATGGCAGGAGGAGCAGAGGGCCTCCGGCTCCGCGGCCAGCCTGCCCGGAGAATTCGCCGCCGGTTCGTGGCACCGCAGGCAGCCGGTGGCCGGGTTGTGGGCGGACGACCGCCAGGCGGCGTCCTGCTGCGCGTGGCACTCGGCGCACTCCCGGAACCCGGCGTGGTCCGGCCCGCGCGCCCCCTCCTCCACGGCCCGGCCCCATCCGGCAAAAAACAGGGCGAGCCCCGCCGCCAGGCGCACTGCTTCTTTTCCTGTCATGGGTGGCCTCCGTTGTTTTCCCTGGATGCGGCCTCCCCGTCTCCGCGCGCCCGCCCGGGGTTATGGAAACAGGATTCCAGATGTTCCAGAGTGGGGCGGACCAGGGTGGGGTCGAAGTGGGTGCCCGCTTTGCCGAGGATCTCGTCCCGGGCGACGGGGAAGGCGGAGGCCCGGTGATAGGGGCGGTCGTACAGGATGGCGTCGATGGTGTCGACCATGGAGAAGATGCGGGCGCCGAGCGAAATCTCGTCCCCCTTGAGGCCGCGGGGATACCCCGAGCCGTCGTAGCGTTCGTGATGGGAGAGCACGATGTCGGCCGCGCCCCTCAGGAATCCGATCTTGCTGACGAACTCGTACCCGTACTCCGGGTGCCGCCGCATCGTGTCCCATTCCGCGGGGGTGAGGGCCGAAGGTTTCCAGAGGATGCTGTCCGGGATCCGCAGCTTGCCGATGTCGTGCAGCAGCGCCCCCTGCTCGATCTGCACGAGCTGCCCGTCGCGGATCCCCAGGTGGCGCGCGATCCCCACGGTCATGTCGGCCACCCGGCGCGAATGCCCGCCGCTCCCCTGGTCGCGCATGTCCAAAGCCTGCGCCAGCGTTTCGATGGTGGCCTCGTGGAGTTCGCCCAGGTTGGAGAGCGCTTCGTTGAGCGCCCGCGACCGCTCCTCGACCAGCGCCTCCAGGCCCTGTTTGTAAGCGGCGTTCTCCAGCAGCAGGCGCCGGTGTTCCAGGGCCCTGGTGACGGCGACATCCAGCTGCTCGGCGCCGATCGGCTTGAGGAGGAAGTCGGCGGCCCCCCGCTTCATGAAATCGACGGCGATCAACGTGTCGTCCATTCCGGTGAGCAGGATGACCTCCGTGTGCGGACTCTCGGCCCTGATCTGGTCGAGGAGGTCGGAGCCGGAGACAAAGGGCATGTTGAGGTCCACGATGCAGGCTTCGGGCCGGAAGGAGCGGACGGCGTCGAGGGCCCGGCGGGGATCGGTCAGGCCCAGCGCCTCGTACCCGAGCCCCTCGAGCAGCAGCACTGTCAGCTTTGCCACCTGCGGGTCGTCATCGACAGCCAGAATTTTCGAAGCCATGTCGGGGTCTCTGCATGAAGGGGCGCGAGTCTTTAATAATCCAAAAGGGCTGAATAGTCAATCGATTCCAGCCCCGGGCGGCCATCGGGCGGATCGGGGGGCGGAAATCCGCGCTTGCGCCGGCTGCGCGTTCTCGGATACATATAAGCGACGGATGCGGGGGAGGGCCCCCGGGCAGGAAAACTTCATGATACTTGCGAGCGACGGGTCTTCGGGGCGTGTGTTTTCAAGGGAGGATTTGAGGGAGGCGCTCTTCGGCGCCCTCGACCGGCTGGGCCCCCGCAGGCGGGTGCTGGCCCTCCCCCCCGACTGCACGCGCGTGCATTCCCAGGCCGGGGTCCTGACCGAACTCCTTTACGAATACTACGGCCCGGCGCTCGTGGACGTGCTCCCCGCCCTGGGCACCCACCGGCCGATGACGCCGGGGGAGATCTCCCGCATGTTCGGCCGGACGCCCGCCCGGCTCTTCCGGGAACACGACTGGCGCCGCGGCGTGGACAGCCTCGGGACGGTGCCCGAAGATTTTGTCGCGGAGGTATCGGGGGGGCGGGTGCGCTACGCCATCCCGGCCGAGGTCAGCCGGCTCCTGGCCCGAGGGGGGCACGACCTCGTCCTCTCGCTCGGCCAGGTGGTCCCCCACGAGGTGGCGGGGATGGCGGGGTACAACAAGAACGTGTTCGTGGGCGCCGGGGGGGCCGAGGCGATCCACAAGACCCATTTCCTGGGCGCCGTTTTCGGCATGGAGCGGATCCTGGGCCGGGCCGACACCCCGGTGCGCCGGGTGTTCGATTACCAGTCCGAGCGCTTCGCCCGCCACCTGCCGATCGTGTACGTGCTGACCGTGGTGGGCGCCGGCGGGCGGGGGGAGCCGGTCGTGCGCGGGCTCTTCATCGGCGACGAGCCGGAGTGCCATCTCCGGGCGTCGGCGCTGGCGCTGGAGGTCAACGTCCGGATCCTCGACCGGCCGCTCCGGAAAGCGGTGGTCTATCTCGACCCCGCCGAGTTCAAGAGCACCTGGCTCGGTAACAAGGCCATCTACCGGACCCGCATGGCGCTCGAGGACGGCGGGGAACTGCTCGTCATCGCCCCGGGCGTCGAACGGTTCGGCGAGGACGACGGGATGGACCGTCTGATCCGGCGCTACGGGTACGCGGGGACGGAGCGCGTCCTCGGGGAGGTCGCCTCCGGCGGCGAACTCGGGCGGAATCTCGCGGCCGCCGCCCACCTCATCCATGGTTCCTCGGAAGGGCGGTTTTCGATCACCTACTGCCCCGGGGGGCTCCGGCGGGAGGAGGTCGAGGGGGTGCATTTCCGTTACGGCAGCCTGGAAGCCGCCCTCGGGCGCTACGATCCGGGATCCCTCGCCGAGGGGTACCATACGATGCCGGACGGGGAAGAGGTCTATTTCGTCCCGAACCCCGGCCTCGGGCTGTGGGCGTCGAGGGAGCGCTTCGAACGCTCCGGGTCCTGAGGACGGCGTTTCTGTTCCATCGCATCGATCGGAGTCCAGTATGAAAGTGCAGGCGGATATCGGAATCATAGGTCTGGCCGTCATGGGGGAGAACCTCGCCCTGAACCTGGAAAGCAGGGGCTTCACCGTCGCCGTCCACAACCGCACGGTGCCGGGGGTCGAAGAGGGGGTCGTCGCCCGGTTCCTCGACGGGAGGGGGCGGGGCAGGAATTTCCTGGGGGCGGAGACGCTGGAGGCCCTGGTCCGGCCGCTCGAATCCCCGCGCCGGATCCTGATGATGGTGAAGGCGGGCAGGCCGGTGGACGAACTGATCGAGCGGCTCGTCCCCCTGCTCGACCGGGGCGACATCCTGATCGACGGCGGGAATTCCCATTTCGCCGACACCGCCCGGCGCACCGCCCGGCTCGAGTCCGCGGGGATGCTCTATATCGGGACCGGGGTGTCGGGGGGGGAGGAGGGGGCGCTGCGCGGGCCTTCCATCATGCCCGGGGGATCCGAGGCCGCCTGGCCCCGGGTGCGGCCGGTCCTGCAGGCGATCGCGGCCCGGGTGGAGGACGGCACCCCCTGCTGCGAATGGGTGGGGCAGGGGGGCGCCGGTCACTTCGTGAAGATGGTCCACAACGGGATCGAATACGGCGACATGCAGCTCATCTGCGAGGCTTACCAGCTGATGCGCCATCTCCCCGGCATGGGCGCCGGGGAGATGGCGGAAGTGTTCCGCGCCTGGAACCGGGGGGACCTGGACAGTTACCTCGTCGGGATCACGGGCGACATCCTCGCCCGCAAGGACGAGGACGGGGCGCCCCTGGTCGACAAGATCCTCGACACCGCGGGGCAGAAGGGGACGGGGAAGTGGACCGGGGTGGCGTCGCTCGACCTGGGGGTTCCGCTCACGCTGATCACCGAGGCGGTTTACGCCCGGTGCCTTTCGGCCATGAAGGAGCTGCGGGTGGAGGCCTCGGGCCTCCTCCCGGCCCCGGAGCGGACCTTCTCCGGGGACCGGGGGGATTTTCTGCGGGACCTGGAGGCCGCGCTCTACGCCGCCAAGATCGTCTCCTATGCCCAGGGTTTCGGCCTGATGGCCGAGGCGGCGCGGGAGTACGGCTGGAAGCTCGATTACGGCGCCATCGCCCTGCTCTGGCGCGGCGGCTGCATCATTCGTTCGGCCTTCCTGGGGAAGATCCGGGACGCCTACGTGCAGAACCCCGCCCTCGCGAACCTGCTGCTCGACCCTTTCTTCCGCGAGCGGGTCGGCCGGGCCGGGGAGGGGTGGCGCCGCGTGGTCGCGGCCGCGGCCCTCTACGGAGTCCCGGCCCCCGCCATGTCCTCGGCGCTGGCCTACTACGACGGGCTGCGCAGCGCGCGGTTGCCGGCCAACCTGCTGCAGGCCCAGCGGGATTATTTCGGGGCCCACCAGTACGAGCGTGTCGACCGGCCCCGCGGGGAGTTCCACCACACCAACTGGACCGGCCAGGGGGGCGACACCGCATCGTCCGCCTACTCGGTCTGAGGAGCGCGACACCATGGAGACGACCACAAACGACGGACTCGACCTTCTTCCGGGCGGCGCCTTCGACCTGGTTTCGCTGGGGGCGCTGGTGCACCGCCTCGACCCGGGCATCGTCCCCTTCCACAAGGCCGCCGAGTGCCGCATCCACGTGAGCGGCGGGGAATACAACGTCGCGGCCAACCTCTCCGACTGCTTCGGGATGAAGACGGCCGTCGTCTCCGCCATGGTCGAGTACCCGATCGGGGAGCTGATCGCGCGACGCGTGCGGGCCATGGGCGTCCGGCCGTTCTACAAGACCTTCCGGCACGACGGGGTCAACGGCCCCAACATGGCCACGGTCTACAGCGACCGGGGATACGGGGTGCGGGCGCCGGTGGTGTTCTATAACCGCTCCAACGAGGCGGCGGCCCTGCTCGGGCCGGGCGATTTCGACTGGGGGGAGATCTTCGCCGGCGGCGTCCGCTGGTTCCACAGCGGGGGCATCTTCGCGTCCCTCTCCGAGTCCACCGGCCCCCTCATCGTCGAGGGAATGCGGGCGGCCAGGGAAGCGGGGGCGACCACCAGTTTCGACCTGAATTTCCGCCAGAAGCTCTGGGGCGTCTGGGGGGGGGAGAGCCGGGCGGCCGAGGTGATCGCCCGCATCGTGGAGCACGTGGACGTGCTGATCGGCAACGAGGAGGACCTGCAGAAGGGGCTGGGCATCCCCGGGCCGGAGGCTGCGGGGGCGTCCAAACTCGACCCGGCGGCGTTCCTCGGCATGATCAGGAACGTCCGGAGGAAGTTCCCCCGGGTCCGGGCGGTGGCGACCACCCTCCGCGAGGTCCATTCGACCAGCCGTCACGGCTGGGGGGCCGTCGCCTGGGTAGATGGGAAGGAGTGCGTCGCGCCGACGTGCGAGCTGGATGTCTATGACCGGGTGGGAGGGGGGGACGGCTTCGCCAGCGGTTTCATCTACGG
This sequence comes from Acidobacteriota bacterium, assembly GCA_012729555.1. NCBI lineage: Bacteria > Pseudomonadati > Acidobacteriota > Acidobacteriota bacterium. The sequence continues at coordinate 108,166 of JAAYCX010000012.1, read as the reverse complement.
GCTGCTCGCGGGGGAGCCGGCCGAGGACGCCGTGCGCCTCGGCTGGGCGCACGGGGCGCTGCTGACGACCTTTCCGGGCGACACCACCATGGCGACGCTCGATTCCGTGCGGGCGTTCGCCCGCGGGGGGTCCGCCCGTATCCAGCGGTAGCGGGCGCCGCCCGCTCTCCGAAAGCTTTCACAACGGGGGTGATGATGAAAACCAGATGGGTCCTGACCGCGCTGCTGTGTGTTCTTTTGCGGGTTCCGGGCGCCGGCCAGGAACCCCCCTTCCATTTCGCCCTGCTCGCGGACACGCAGATGGGGATGTATGCGTCCGACCGGGATTTCGTGCGCGAAACCGCCAACTACGAGTTCGCGGCGGCGACGGTCAACCGGCTCCGCCCGGAGTTCGTCGTGATCCTGGGGGATTTGGTGAACAGGCCGGGGGACCCGGACCAGGTGCGCGAGTTCAAGCGGATCACGAGCCGGATCACCGTTCCCGTCCACCTCGTGGCCGGAAACCACGACATCGGCCACGAGCCGACGCCCGAGTCGCTCGCGGCCTACCGGCGCGACTTCGGCCGGGACTACTATTCCTTCCGCGCCGGCCCGGTTTACGGCATCGTGCTGAATTCGGGCCTGATCCACTCCCCGCGGAAGGTGGCGGACGAGTACGCGCGCCAGGCCGCCTGGCTCCGGGAGGAACTGGCGGCGGCCCGGAAATCGGGCGCCCCGCACGTCATCGTCTTTCAGCACCACCCCTGGTTCGTCGCCGACGCCGGCGAGGCCGACGGCTACTCCAATATCCCGGCGGCGCGGAGACAACCGATGCTGGAGCTCCTCCGGGAGTACGGCGTGCGGCAGGTCTTCGCCGGGCACGCCCACCAGGATTCGACCGGGCGCGCGGGAGATCTGGAAATGACGGTCACCGGGCCGGTCTCCATGCCGTTCGGGGACCGGGGGAGCGGGATGCGGCTGGTGGAGGTGGGCCCCGGGGGGGTCCGGCACCGCTACTTCGACTTTTCCCGGATGCCCGACGCGCTCTCGCTCGAGCACCGCTCGCCCTTCTGACCCTCCGTCAGGGCTTGCGGACCTCCTCGTGGAAGAGCCCGAGGATCCTGCGGGTGACGGGGCCCGGTTTTCCGTCCCCGATCGTCCTCCCGTCGATCTTCGTCACCGGCATGAGCTCGGCCCCGGTGCCGGTGAGGAAGCACTCCTGGGCGGTGTACAGGTCGTATTGGGTCAGGGAGGCCTCCGCGCACGGGATGCCGGCCGCGGCCGCGAGCCCGAGGACGACGTCGCGCGTGATCCCCTCGAGCGCCTGGTCCATGGCGGACGGCGTCTTGAGCGTGCCGCCCGACCAGATGAAGATGTTGTCCCCGGTGCACTCGGCCACGCGTCCCTCCTGGTTGAGCATGACGGCCTCGAGGCAGCCCGCCTGGTTGGCCTCGATCTTGGCCAGGAGGTTGTTGAGGTAGTTGAGCGACTTGATCCGGACATCGTAACAGGCGGGGGGGATCCTGCGCAGGGAGGAGGTCATGAGCGCTATCCCCTCCGCGTAACATTTTTCGGGGTAGAACCGGATCTCGTCCACGATCAGAATGATGGAGGGCTTCGGACAGAGGCGGGGGTTCATGCCGAGGGCGCCGGCCCCGCGGGTCACCACGAGGCGGATGTAGGCGTCGGGGGCGCCGTTGGCCTCTACGGCCGCGGTGACGGTGCGCTGGAGCTCCTCCGGGGGCAGGGGGATCTCGAGCAGGAGCGCCCGGGCGCTCCGGTACAGCCGCTCCAGGTGCTCCCGGAGCCGGAAGACCCTGCCGCCGTAGGCCCGGATTCCTTCGAACACCCCGTCCCCGTAAAGGAGGCCGTGGTCGAACACCGAGACCCGGGCATCCTCCCGGCTGCAGTACCTGCCGTCTATCCAGATTTTCATGGCCCGCGATCCTCCGCTGTTATAATAGGGGGCTCCGGGAAGGTGTCAACGGTAATGTCGATCCGATTTGACTCACCGCCCGAAAATGCCTTATGATCAACCCTTCCCGTCGCCTGCCGGGTGCGGGAGTTCCATGCCCCATGGCTGAAAGGGACGAATAGACGATGGTCCGGTTTAACCAGCATTACCGAAAGCTCCAGTCCTCCTACCTGTTCTCCGACATCGCCCGGAGGATCGAGGCTTTCGAGAGCCGTAACCCCGGCAGGAGCATCATCCGGCTGGGCATCGGGGACGTCACCCGGCCGCTCCCCCCCGCCTGCATCTCCGCCTTTCACTCGGCGATCGACGAAATGGGCTCCGAAAAGCACTTCCGCGGTTACGGCCCCGAGCAGGGGTACGGTTTCCTGCGCGAGGCGATCGCCCGGAACGACTACCAGGCGCTGGGGGCGGAAGTATCGGCCGACGAGATTTTCGTCAGCGACGGCGCCAAGTGCGACACGGGGAATTTCCAGGAACTGCTGCCGGCGGACGTGCGGGTCGCGGTCCCCGACCCGGTCTACCCGGTGTACGTGGACACCAACGTCATGGCCGGACGGACGGGCCGTTTCGTGGACGGCCGCTACGAGGGACTGGTCTACCTTGCCTCGACCCGGGAGAACGACTACGTGCCGGCCCCGCCCGACGAGGGCGTGGACGTCATCTACCTCTGCTTTCCGAACAACCCCACGGGCGCTACCGCCACCCGCGGCCAGCTGGCCGAGTGGGTGGAGTACGCGCACAGGCGCAAGGCGCTGATCCTCTTCGATGCCGCCTACGAGGCCTTCATCCGCGACCCGGAGATCCCGCACTCCATTTACGAGATCGAGGGGGCGCGCGAGGTCGCGGTGGAGTTCCGGAGTTTTTCCAAGACCGCGGGGTTTACCGGCACCCGCTGCGCCTTCACCGTGGTGCCCAAATCGCTCGTGGTGACCGACGATTCCGGGCAGGCCCACAGCCTGCACGCGCTCTGGACCCGCCGGCACACGACCAAGTTCAATGGCGTGGCCTACCCCGTCCAGCGGGCGGCCGAGGCCGTATACTCCGAGGAGGGGAAGCAGCAGGTCCGCGCGCTGACGGATGACTACCTCAGGAACGCGGAACTGATCCGGACGGTCATGACCCGGCTCGGGTTCCACTCCGTCGGCGGTGAAAACTCGCCCTATATCTGGGTCCAGGTGGGGGGCGATTCCTGGGACTTTTTCGACCGGATGCTGGGCGAGGCTGCCGTGGTGTGCACCCCGGGAAGCGGATTCGGTCCCTGCGGCGGCGGTTACATCCGCATCAGCGCTTTCAACCGGTACGAGCGGGTGGTCGAGGCGATGGAGCGGATCGAGGCCATGGTGCGCTGACGCCCCTCGGGCCGGAAGGACGCAAAAGCGCGCTTTGGTGAGTGGGATCACGGTTTTGATATCGGGGGCGTGTTAGCCTGGGAGCATTTCGGGCAGCCATTTTCCGGCAAAGCGGGACAAACGAATGATGGAACCATTGAGATCCGCGATGAAGCAGCTGCGCGCTTTTTTGAAAAAGGCGTGTGTCTCCGTGACCATCCTGGTGATCCCCCACGATCATGTCAGGACGCTGAACGTGAGGGTCCCCGCCGCCCTGCTGGCGCTCTCCCTCCTGCTGGCCGTCATCGGCGGCGTCTGCGTGGTGAGCCTGGCCGTCAGCGGGTTGCAGTACCGGGCCCAGCACAACGCCATGGCCGCCAGGGTCCGCTTCTATTCCGACCAGTTCTACCAGTGGAGCTCTACGGTGACTTCGCTCAGGACGGTGGAGCAGGAGTTCCGGAACCTGTTTTCACTGGGATCGAAGGAAGCGGTCCTGGAACAGGCCGATACCTCCTTCAAGGGCTCGCTCGAAATCCCCGAGCTGGTGGAAGAGCTCCAGCACACCCTGGAAAGCGTGGACGAGATCAAGAATTACCTGCGCATCCAGAAGGATATTTTCGTCGCCACCCCCAGGGGCTACCCGGTGCAGGGAAGGATCACCTCCTCCTACGGGAGGAGGAAGGACCCCCTGACGGGGGGGGACGCGTTCCATTCGGGGATCGACATCTCCTCGGGGCCCGGGACCCCCATCCGGGCCACCGCCGACGGGGTGGTCAGCCACTCGGGGTGGACCCGGACGAGCGGCTACGTGGTGGTCGTCGAGCATGGCTGCGGTTTCTCCACCATTTTCGCGCATAACAAGAAGAACGCGGTCCAGGTCGGACAGCAGGTGTCCAAGGGGGACGTCATTGGCTACGTCGGTTCCACCGGACGGGCCACCGGCCCCCATCTTCATTACGAGATCTGGAAGGACGGCCGGAACATCAATCCGCAGCCGTACCTCGCGGTGAGGATGTGATCTTCAACCGGGACGGGGAGAAGCTGAAATCCTTCCTCGGCTCCGACTCGGAGCTCGAGGGGGATCTCTCCTCGACCGGGATCCTCCGCCTCGACGGGACCGTAAGAGGCAAGATCAGAGCGGACCAGGTCATCCTCACCGAAAGGGCCGTGATCCGGGGAGAGATCGCGGCGCGCCGTATCATCGTGGGCGGCAGGGCCGAGGGGGTGCTCCGGGCCGAGGAACTCCTGGAAATAGGGCCGAAGGGGCGGGTCCAGGGGGATATCGTCGCCCGGCGGGTCCTCATGGCAAGCGGGGGGACGTTCGACGGCCGGATCGAGATGCCGGCTGCCGCACCGGAGCACGCGCCCGAAGAAGCGGAAACCGCCGGGGCGAGGGCCTCCTGATGGCTGCGGCGGAGCGGTTCGGCCGCCGGGGCCTGCTGCGGCGCAGCCTCTTCCCGGCGCGGCGGTCCGAACAGGATGAGAGCGCGCCCCCCGCCTCCACCGAAACCACCCCCCCGCCCCTGCCCGAACCGGAGCCGGAGCCGGAGCCGGTGAGCGCGGAAGGGATCCGGCGCCGGATCGAGGCGGATCCCGCCTTGCGGGGGCCGCTGTTGAGGCTGCTCGAGTTCTGCGTCACCCCCCGGGCCGAGAAGGACATCTACGGCTGGATGCGGCCCTTTCCCGAAATCCGCGCGGGGTCCCATCACCCGGAGACCCTCCTCTTCTGGATGGTGGAGGCGGGCGCCATCGAGCGCCCCCCCGGGGAAGAGGGCTGGCGGACCACCCCCGCGGGAAAGGACATCCTCATGTCCTATGCGGCGGGGGGCGGCGGGAAAACGCTGGAAACCTGATGCCCGTCATCGCATACAACGCGGGTTCACCCTTACTACGGGAACGGAGAGAACCGATGAAATACACTCTGTGCGCGGCGGCGGTCTGCTGCCTTCTGCTTGGGTGCAGTACGGCACCTGTGGACCCCAAACCCAAAAGCCTCGCGTCCTACGACCCCGAGGCGAAGGCGCTCGTGGCGCGGATGACGCTCGAGGAGAAGATCGGGCAGATGACCCAGCCGGAGCAGGGGCCCGTGATGGCCAGCCCGGGCGACATGCAGAAATATTTCATCGGCTCGGTGCTCAGCGGGGGGGATTCCGATCCCGTGGAGGGGAACACGCTCGAGGCCTGGACCGACCTGTACGACCGGGTGCAGGCGGAGGCGATGAAGTCGCGGCTCGGGATTCCGGTGCTGTACGGGGTGGACGCGGTGCACGGCCACAGCAACGTCCTGGGCGCCGTCATCTTTCCCCATAACATCGCCCTGGGGTGCACGCGCGACCCGGAACTGGTCGAGAAGATCAACCGGATCACGGCCGAGGAGGTGCGAGCCACGGGGATCCAGTGGACCTTCAGCCCCTGCGTCGCCGTTCCCCAGGATATCCGCTGGGGGCGCACCTACGAAGGCTTTTCCGAAGACCCCGAACTGGTGGCCACCCTCGGGGAGGCGGCGGTGCGCGGGCTGCAGGGGGACCTCGGGCACCCGCTCTCGGTCCTGGCCTGCGCCAAACACTTCGTGGGGGACGGCGGGACCGGGCCGAGCGTCTCACCGATACCTGGGGCGCCGGCGGCGCCGGGCGCCCGCCTCTGGCTCGACCGGGGGGACACGCGGGTGGACGAATCGACGCTGCGCCGGATCCACCTCCCGGGCTATGTCGCGGCCATCCGGGCCGGAGTCGGCAGCATCATGCCCTCCTACAGCAGCTGGAACGGGGTCAAGTGCACCGGCAGCCGCCGGCTGCTGACCGAGATTCTCAAGGGGGAGCTGGGATTCGAAGGCTTCCTGATTTCCGACTACAACGCCATCGCCGAGATCCGGCCCGACGACTACAAGACCTCGGTCGAAATCGCCGTCAACGCCGGGATCGACATGGCCATGGAGACGGACCGATACCGGAGGTTCTTCGACACCCTCAGGGAACTGGTCGACGAGGGGCGGGTGCCGATGGCGCGCATCGACGACGCCGTGACCCGCATCCTGCGGGTGAAGTTCGCCATGGGGCTGATGGACAAGGGCCGGTCGCAGCTGGCGGACCGCAAACTGCACCAGGTCTTCGGTTCCGAAGCCCGCCGGGCCGTGGCCCGCGAGGCGGTGCGCAAATCGGTGGTGGTGCTCAAGAACGAGGGCGGGGTTCTGCCGCTGGCGAAGGAGACGGCCCGCATTCACGTGGCGGGCAAGAACGCGGACGACATCGGCAACCAGTGCGGCGGCTGGACCATCCGCTGGCAGGGGCAGGGCGGGCGCGTCACCCCGGGGGGGACCACCGTGCTCGCGGCCATCCGGTCGGCCGTTTCCCCGGAGACGCGGGTGACCTACTCGCGGGACGGCGCCGGGGCCGAGGGGGCCACGATCGCCGTCGCCGTGATCGGGGAGAAGCCGTACGCCGAAGGGGTGGGGGACCGCGACGACCTGGGGCTCGACCCGGAGGACCGGGCGACGATGGCCAACCTGAAAAAGGCGGGGATCCCGGTGGTGACCCTGGTGATCTCGGGCCGGCCGCTGGTCCTCGGCGACGTGCCCGGGCAGTCGGCCGCCCTCCTGGCCGCCTTCCTCCCGGGGACCGAGGGGAAGGGGATCACGGACGTCCTGTTCGGGGACCACACGCCGACGGGGAAGCTGTCCTTCTCCTGGCCGCGCGCGAACGGGCAGCTTCCGCTCAACATCCACACGCCCGAAGAGCGGTACGATCCGCTCTTCCCATACGGCCACGGTTTGACGTGGTAATCCGCATGATTCGGAATCCGCCCTGCGGCGGCGACGCCGGGTGTGCCATCCTTAGAGGGTTATGAATCTCGATTACGCTCTCGGCGTCGCCTCCGCCGTCTTCTGCGGGGTCTGCATGCAGTCGGGCATCCTGCTGCAGAAAAAGGCCGTCAACGACATGACGCCCGATGACAGGGCGCAACGGTTCCTGAAGACGCTGCTCCGGGACCGGCGCTGGCTGGCCGGGCTGGGGCTCGAATACGGGGTCGGCACCTGCGCCTTCATGATCGCGCAGGCGCTGATCGGGCCGGCGCTGGTACCGGGGCTGATGGCCGCGGGACTGGTCGTCCTGGCCGTCGGTTCGGTCCGCCTCATCGGGGAGGCGCTCAACCTGTCCGAGTGCGCGGGCATCGCCATGCTGATGGCCGGCATCGTCCTGCTCGGCCTGAGCGAGCTCGAAATCAGCGTCGACGTCGTCCGGGAGCGCCTCGGCGACCCCGGCACGGCGTCGCGCGTCGCCATCCTCACCGCGGGCCTCTTCCTGCTCTGGGCCGCCACCCACCTGCAGGCCATGCGCCTATCCCGGCGCAAGGGGACCGTCATGGCCTTTTCGAACGGGTTTCCCTTCGCGATCTCGAACTTCTGGATCAGCCCGCTTTTGGCCGTCGGCGCCGTCGTCCTGGCCGGCGACGGGTCGTGGGGCCAGACGGGGCTGTTCGCGCTGGCGAGCGTCATCCTCGTGGGCTGCAACGTCCTGGGCATCCGGCAGACCAACGAGGCCTTCAAGTTCGCCCAGGCCAGCAACGTGATCCCGGTGCAGCAGCTGTCGGTCCAGATCACCCCCATCTTCTTCTACTTTTACGTCTATGCCCTCGAGCCTCCCCGGGCCGCCTCGGGCGTCCTGATCGTCGCGGGGGCCGCCCTCATCGTCGTGGCCGCCTTCCTCCTCGGCCGGAGGCAGGCCGAGGTCGAGAAGATCCACTGAGAGGCGCGAGGGGGATGGGCCGGTCGCAAGGAAACGGGCCAGTTCCCCGGGCTCGAGGAGGTCCGGAGCGAGCTTTTCGGGATTGAAACGCCCCCCGGTCACGTACGCCACCGCGCCCCCGACGGCGACCCATGGGGTCACCAGCGCCAGGGGTACGATATACCTCTTCGAGCGCACCAGCGATTCCAGCACCCCGCGCACCGGCCGGCTGCGCCCCAGTTCCCCCTCGACCTGGGGGATGGCGAAAGCGGAAAAAGCGAGTTCGGGCCGGCGCCGGCTGAACCGGGCCAAACCCTTGGCCATCTGCTTCGGGGTGGTGATCCCGGCGTCGGCCAGGATGCTGCGCCGCAGCGCCCTGGGATAGTAGAAATTGACGATGTCCTTGGCGAAATCGGCGCAGTTGCGCAACAGGAGGTGGAAGCGCCTCCGGTTGGGGCCCGAGTTGAGGCGCTCGATGAGAGCGTCGTCCGCCTCCGCGTCCGTTTCCAGCTGGAAGACGTAGATCTTGCGTTCGTAGGCCGCTCCCACGAGCTGGGTCCAGCGCCCCTCGGGCTCCCGCCGCGCCGCTTCGTCCGGCACCAGCTCCCGCAGGTGCCGCGCCCGGTACTCCTCGCGCAGCCGGGCGACCTCCGCCCGGTCGGCGGCGGCGGGCGCCTCCTCCGGCTGCTCGACCGCGTAGAAGTAGGGGACCGGCGGCATGGCGAGCCAGTCGTAGCCCCCGATGCCGGAGTAGCGGCTGAGGACGACCCCGCGCTCGCCGGCGCGGCAGCGGCGCAGCTCGGTGGGAGACTCGGCGCAGACGCGCGACAGGTAGACGGCCATGTGCCCGGTGGGGTTGAACGACCCGAAGGCGCTGTGCGGTTGCTCGAGCAGCAGCGCCACGTCCGCGTGAAGCTCCGCGGGGCCCAGAAGGAGCAGGAATAGGAGCAGCCGCCATTTCATCGATTGCCGGTTCCGTCTCTGTTCATAGCGTAAGGCACCAAACGCCATTATGTCACAGCGCGTTCGAAAAGTCCCCCCGGGCCGGCCGGATTGAATGGCACAGAATGGAAAAGGACCGGCAAAACGGCGTCCTCCGAAGAACCGGGAATTCTTTCTGATAAGAAATTCAACGATCATCATCCAATCAATAAAGGGAAGAGCTGTGATTCCGAAAACCAAGGAGATATGTATCTCATGAAGCTGTCACATTCGCCTAGAATTCAGAATTTCCTATGGTCCATCCTTCACCTGGTCCTCATCCTGGGCCTTTGTTCCTGCGCTGGTGACGGGCGGACAGGAGGCAATCCTCCGTCTCCCACGCTCCAACTCGAATTCCGGCAGGTGAATATTTTTCATTTTACATGGACGGATGTTTCCAATGAAACCGCGTACAGGCTGCTGGAAGACCCTGATGGCCAATCGGGCTATAGCGTCATAGCCACGATCGATGCAGACACCACGTTCTACGACCTGTATGTTCCGCTGCCCGACCGAATCAACGCCTCCTATATTCTGGAAGCCTTGCGTAACGGGTTTTACCAGAGTATGGGCGAGGTTTTCGTGACCGGGTCCCTGGCCGATGCCGTGGGATATTTCAAGGCATCGAATACCGGGGAATACGATGGTTTTGGCGTCTCGGTGGCGCTTTCCGGGGACGGACGGACGCTGGCTGTCGGGGCCCCCTATGAAAGCAGCGCCGCCACCGGCGCATGGCATCCGGGCGATCCGGGCTATTCCGGCAGCCAGATGGACAACTCCGCACCGGCAAGCGGAGCGGTCTATATTTTCGCCTATACGATATCCGGCTGGGAGCAGGAGGCATACCTCAAGGCCTGGAACGCGGAATCCTTCGATGAATTCGGGGGACAGGTTGCCCTTTCGTATTATGGAGACACCCTTGCGGTTGGAGCGATGTATGAAGACAGCGGCTCCACCGGTGGGGAGGATGACAATTCCATGCCGGACAGCGGCGCGGTCTATATCTTCACGCGCGCCGGGAACTCATGGGCCCCTGGTTCCCTCATAAAGGCTTTCCTTCAGGACGAGGGGGATCGGTTCGGTGAAAGGCTCGCGCTTTCGGGAGACGGAAACACCCTCGCCGTCTCCGCAATGAGAGAAGACAGCGCGGGCAACCCGATCGACAACTCCGTCCCGGACAGCGGAGCCGTCTATCTGTTTTTCCGGGACGGCCTTGACTGGCAACAGCAGGCGTACCTCAAGCCCCCCTTGGATGTCGACATCAACGACCAGTTCGGTTCCTCCCTGGCTCTCTCGGAGGATGGCGGCGTTCTGGCCGTAGGGAACGATTTCAACGACAGCGAAAGCAGCTTTGGACAGGACAACGCCCTGCCGGACAGCGGCGCTGTTTTCGTATTTACCCGGACCGGAAACACCTGGGGGAACGCTGCGGCATTCATCAAGGCTTCCAACGCCGAATCGATGGATTATTTCGGTTTCTCGGTTTCTCTTTCCGCGGACGGAAACACTCTCGCGGTCGGAGCGCCCGGCGAAGACGGGAACGGCCCGGGCGCGGGCAACGAGGCCGTTGTCGATAGCGGCGCCGTCTATGTCTTTGAATATTCCAGCGGTCTCTGGACACAGAAGGACTACCTCAAAGCCTCGAGCGCGGGAACCGGGGATGCATTCGGAAGTTCGGTTTCGCTTTCCGGCGACGGCGTTTCCCTGGCGGTGGGAGCACCGTTCGAGGACAGCTGGGATATAGGAATCGGCGGAGACAGCTCGGACGATTCCGCCGAAGACAGCGGAGCCGTCTACCTGTTCTATCGTCCGGACAGGAACTTTTTTGTTTACAGTTATATCAAGGCTTCAAACACGGAACCCCTGGACGTCTTCGGCCACGCCGTCGATCTTTCCTGGGACGGATTGACCCTGGCGGCCGGCGCTCCTGATGAAGAAAGCAATGCAACCGGTATCGGTGGCGACGCAGACAACAACCTGGCCTCCTACAGTGGGGCCGTCTACCTTTATTGAAAAAGAGATCCGATGCTCTTCAGTCACCCGACGGCATTGCGAAAATGAGGCAAAACACGACCAGGATGCAAAAAACACCGGTTCGTTCAAAATCGATGATGATTGGCCCGACCGTCGGTTGCACTGCCCCCATATTCGAGATGATGCCTTCGCAGTCGACATAATGACGCCTATCAGGGAAGCGAATGCCGGTACCCGGAGGAAAACGGCAGAGGATCCGTCATATCCTTCTCAACGATTTGCGAACCGGCCGGGACCCGCTTGACGCCACGCAAAATACGTGATACACGTAAATTACGTGCTAATTTAGGGGGTTCGCCATGACGCCATCCGGAAACAGCGACAAGCAGAACATCACCATCAGCCTGAGCCGGCATTTACTTCGAAAAGCCAAGGTCATTGCGGCCCGGCGGGAAACGTCGATCAGCGGCCTTCTCTCCCAGCAGCTCGAGGATTTGGTTCGGGCGGACGAGGCTTACATTCAAGCCGAACGGCAGGCCATCGCTCTTCTGGACAAGCCTTTTCACATGGGCGGAGTGATTTCCGCCGGCCGGGAAGAGTTGCATGAGCGATAAGACCTTTATTGACACGAATGTGCTGATTTATGCGCACGATGCGGATTCCGGGGCCAAACAGGCAAGGGCAAAGGGCATCCTTCTTGATCTGTGGGCGGATCGCTGCGGAGTTCTCAGTACCCAGGTATTGCAGGAATTTTACGTGAATGTGACCCGCAAGATCGCGCAACCCCTGCCGAAGCCGACCGCGCGTCTCATTCTTGCCAGCTATGCCCTCTGGTGCGCCGTCATCACATCGGCTGAACTCGACCTGGCGTTTCGGATCGAGGACGAAGCCAGGATCGGGTTCTGGGATGCCCTCATTGTGGCTTCCGCCGTCAGGAGCGGGGCTGCAAGGATTCTTTCGGAAGATCTGAACAACAAACAGATCATCGCGGGCCTGCGGATCGAAAATCCCTTCCTGTGACACCATGAGAACCGCAGCGCGGCGGGAGGGGAACCAGGCGATTTTTATCGGGATTTCCGGGACGGGCCGCATTATGCTGGAACGTCTCGGAGGACGATGCCCTGGGCCGGTTCGAGCGAAGGCCGGGCCCCGGGGGATTGTCGTATCACAAAGCATTCAACGGAGGAGTCCCTATGAAGTGGCACAAACCCGTAGTCCTGATCGCGCTGCTGTGCCTCGGCCTGTCCTGCACGTATTCGGCCCTCGACGGCCGGGCCGCGGCGGCCGCGGAAGAGAAGATCACCGTGCTGAACCCGCTCGGAACGCCCCCGCCGATCACGCTCCAGCAGATGGCGCCCCGGCTCGACACGCTTGAGGGGAAGACGATCTACCTCGTCGATGACGGGTTCATCGGCGGCGACAACCTGCTCTACGAGATCCAGGACTGGTTCAAGGCGAACCATCCCGGGACCACGACCGTGTTCAAGCGCAAGGGGGGCGGAGGATTCGACGCCGAGGACCCGGAGCTCTGGGCGGAGATGAAGGAGAAGGCCGACGGCATCATCATCGCCCTGGGTCATTGAAGCCAGTGTGCGCCGGCGGTTGTCGGCCACGCCATCACTTTTGAAACCAAGCTGAACAAACCCGCCGTCCCGATCGTCCTCTCCGAGTTCTACGAGCAGGAGGTCGACAAGGCGCTCCAGGAGGGGTTGCCGGGGCTGCGGACGCAGTGGATCCGGGGCCCGGTCTGGGCCAAGACGCGCGACGAACTGCGGCGCGACGTCATCAACGGAAAAAACCCGATCACGGGCCAGCCCGTCATGCGGGAGATCGTCGAAAAATTCACCAAGCCGCTGACGGCCGAAGAGAAGCGGACGGGGAAGGTCGAGCAGAGCCGGGGGCCGGGCACCTTCACCGACACGGCCGAAAACCTGCACAGGATGTTTCTGGAAAAACGCTACACCGATTTCCTCCCCATCGTGCTGCCCACCCCGGAGCGGGTCGATGACATGCTCAAGGGGACGAGCCACGAACCGGACGAGATCGTGGGCAGGATGTCGCCCACCCAGACCGGGACCTATTTCAAGGACTGGACCTACACGGTCCGGGACGTGGCGGTGAACGCGGTCATGGCCGGGTGCAAGCCGGAATATTTCCCCCTCCTCCTCGCGGTGGCCTCCACCGGGAAGGAGGCGATCTCGGTGTCGGACAACTCCTTCGTGGGCGCCCTGGTCATCAACGGGGCCATCCGGGACGAGATCGGCCTGAACTCCAAGGTGGGGGCCATGGGGCCCTACGCCCACGCCAACACCACCATCGGGCGCGCCTGGTCGCTGATGTCGATCAACCTCGGCAACTGCGGCAAGGTGGGGACGACCTACATGGGCGTCGTCGGCAACCCGATGAACCTGATCAACATCGTGATCGCCGAGAACGAGGAGGAGTCCCCCTGGGCCCCCCTCTCGGTCCGCAAGGGGTTCAAAAAGGGGGAGAACATCGTCAGCCTCTTCGAGGGCTGGGGCGTGCTCTCGGCCGCCAACTGGAAGGCCGCCAGCTGGGGAAAGGAGATGGACTATCCCAAGATCATCAAGGACATCTTCGACCAGCAGGGGTTTTTGTTCGGAGCCTGCGCGGTGCTGAGCCCCCCGATCGCCCAGTTCATCAAGAACGCGGGCTACGACACTGTGGAGAAGTTTGAAAGGTACCTGGAGCCGGCGCCGCAGTTCCCGATGGGAAAGATGGCGCCCCCCAAGGCGAAGCCGGAAGGCGGGGCCCAGGCGAAACCGGCCCCCAAGGCGGAGATGCCGCCGATGATGGGCGGGTTTTCCAACACCGCCATCATCGTCACCGGCGGGACGAACAATAATTATTACAGCATCGGCGGGCTGCGCTACGGCCGGAGCGTCAAGATCGACGACTGGCGGTAGCCGCGCGCGGCTGAGGGCAAAGAGGGCGGCGGCCGCGACCCGGCCGCCGCTCTTTTCATCAAGGCTGGTTCCGGGCGGTTGGATGACGCCCCGCCCTCCATTGGAGCAGGTCTTTTCCTGCTTTCCCCCATTGAGATCGGGGGCCGAATGAGGGATAACTTCGTCATCATGAATCTCGAGGTGACGCCCAAGCCCGCGAGCCGGCTTTACCCCACCGATATCCTTTTCCAGACATCCTTCTGGGGGAGCGTGAAGCGGCGCCTGGGGTGGGAGGTGGAGGCCTTCGAAATTTCCCGCCCCTCCGGGACGGGGGACATGATGGCCCTGACCCGGCCCCTGGACGGCGACACGGCGATGGCGTGCGTCCCGCAGGGGCCCGAGCACGGGCCGGACCCGCAGGATTACGGCCGGTTCCTCGAGGAACTGTCCGATGCGGTCTCCCGCTACCTGGACCCGGCCTGCGTGTTCATCCGCTACGATCTCCCCTGGGCCGACCCCTACGCCCTCGACGGCGAGGCCGAAGGGGAAGGGGCCGCGGCGGGGCTCTGGCGCCCCGAGAACCGGCTGCGCGAAATCCGCATGAACTTTTCCACCCGGCAGTGGAACCTGCGCAAGGCCCCGCTCGACCTGACCGTCGCCGACTCCCTGGTCCTGGACCTCGCCGGGAGCGAGGAGCAGCTGCTCAACGGCATGAAGCCCAAGACCCGCTACAATGTCCGCCTGGCCGGGAGGAAGGGGGTCGAAGTCGTCGCCGCCGACGCCGCGGCGCTGCCGGCGTTTTACGGTCTGTACCTGGAGACATGCCGGCGGAACCGTTTCCCCGCGCGCGATTATGCCCATTTCGCGGCCCTGTTCGACACCCTGGCCGGCGCACGGAACGGCCCCACCCTGGCCTTCTACCTGGCCCTCCATGGGAGCCGGACGCTGGCCGGCGCGATCGTGGCGCGTTCGGGGAAGGCCGCCACCTATCTGTTCGGGGCCTCCTCGAGCTCCTGCCGCAACCTGATGGCGCCTTACGCCGTCCAGTGGCACGCCATCCGGGAGGCGCGGCGGAGCGGCTGCCTGTCCTATGACATGGGGGCGGTGTCGGCCCTCCGGGACCCGCTCCACCCGTTCTACGGTCTCTACCGGTTCAAGACCGGCTTCGGCGGCCGCATCGAGCACCGGGTCGGTTCGTGGGACTTTCCCATCGACCCGGAGAAATACGAAAGCTACCGGAGCCGCGAACTGCAGAGCAATTTTTGCGAAGCGGCGCTGCCGGCATGACCGGGGCGGGGCGCCTCCGCCCGGCGAGGGCAAAGAGTTTGACGGAGCGGAGCGCGGGCGGGTATGCTGAATGCTACGGGGACCGCGGCCGCAATCCGAAGCCGCGGCAGGAAATCTCATTCTTTCTCATAAAGGAGGCAGCATGGACCGTTTCGAGGAACTCAAAGCGAAGTATCAGTCGGTATTGCGCCTTATCGAGCAGAAGAAACTCCGGATGCACAACCTCCACCTGCAGGACAACAAACTCTTCGTCAAGGCCTCGGCCGGAACCGAGGAACAGAAAAACGCCATCTGGAACCAGATCAAGCTCGTGGACCCGGCCTACGCCGACCTGACCTGCGACATCGTCATCGATCCCTCGATGGCGCCCCCAGCCGCGGCCGCCCCGGCGGCAAAGACCTATACGGTCCAGCCGGGGGACACGCTCTCGAAGCTCGCGAAGCAGTTCTACGGCAACGCCGGCGCCTACATGAAGATTTTCGACGCCAACAAGGACCAGCTCACCGACCCGAACCTCATCAAGGTGGGACAGGTGCTCAAGATCCCCAACGCCTGAGCGGACGTTTTCCTGAAAGGAGAGGGGCCATGACCACCAGAGCCATGTTCACGGCCGAGGAGTGGAACCTGCTCAGGATCCTGCCCGCCCTGGTCTCGAGCGGGGTGTCGGCCGCCGATCCCAGCGGCATCATCGGCGCCGTGAAGGAGGCGGCGGCCGGGGCGACGGGATGGATCGGGTCGCTCAGGCAGGGGGCGGGGCATGAACTTCTTGCCGCGATGCTGGAGGACCGGAGCACCCCGGGGACACCCGATCCGAAAACGCTCCTGGGCGAGGGGGACCGCCGGCAGCAGATGGAAAACCTCAAATCCGCCGTGCTCGCGCGCATCGGCGAGGCGATGGAACTGCTCGGGGGCAAGGCGGCGCCGGAAGAGGCCGCAGCGTACCGGCACCTGATCCTGGAGGTGGCCGAAAAAGCCGCAGGCGCCGCAAGGGAAGGAGGATTTTTGGGATTCGGCGGCGAAAGGGTGAGCGGGGCGGAGCAGGCCTTCCTCGACGATGTGAAGAATGCGCTCGGGCTGGCCTGAGGCCGGCGCCATTGCCGCACGGGGGACCGTTCCGGGCCCCCGTGCGGCCGGGGTTCAGTCGATCTTCTTCATTCCCCGCAATTCCATGTAGCCCTGCGTCTGGTAGACGCCGTTGAAGTAAGGCGCGAGCTGAAGCGCGCTGAAGAGCAGCGGCTTGCCCACCCTGCGGATGTCGCAGGGATTGTGTTCCAGTCCCGCCGGGATGTAGAGCACCGTCGCCTTGGTGATGATGTGCCGTTCGTACTCCTTGCCCATGAAGTACTCGATCTCGGCGTCGAAAGAACCCGCCAGGTCGGGCAGGGTCGAACCGAGGAAGAAGAGGTATTCGTCCGTGTCGTGGTGGTGCGATTCCATCTCCAGCCGGTAGGGCTTTGTGAAGATCTGCCACCCCATGTTGATCTTCGCCCCCGGGAGGTCGCTGTCTCCCCGGAAATAGGCCTGGGGGCCGGGAACGATGTCGGGCACGATCGTGTTTTCCCGGAGCCTGGTGCTGAACAGGTGGTCGTACTTGCTCCCCTCGGTCCCCTTGGGCCATGGCGGAGGGTTTTTGAAAAACGCCGATTCGGCCTTCTTGGGGGCGGGCGCCTTGGCGTCCTGAGCCGCCGCGGCCGGCGCGGCCATCTGGGCCAGGGCCGTCGCCATCGCAAACCCCGCGGTTCCCGCGGTGATTTCCTGGAAGAACGCCCTGCGGCCCGGTTTCTCGTCTTTGGTCGAACTCATGATGTTTCTCCTTTTGCGCAAAAGATGACCCGGCGAGTCTAACATTGATTGTGCGTCCCCGGGCAATCTTTTTGCTTCGTGTGCCCGCCGGGGAGGAAGCCGGCAAGCCCCAGCAGGATGCAGAAGGCCGCCAGGGGCCACATGACGCCGAAGCCGAAACGCTGGCTCACGACCCCCAGCAGGAAGGAGCCGATCGCGACCCCCGCATCGAACCCGGCGTAGTAGGTGCTGACGGCCAGCCCGCGTTCCTCGGGCCCGACCCGGTCGATGAGCAGGGCCATGGTGGCCGGCTGGGCCGAGCCGAACCCGAACCCGAACAGGGAGGCGGAGAGTACGAACAGGGCCGTCCCGTGGGCCAGCGGCAGGAGGGCCAGGGCCGCGGCGCCCAGCACCAGGCCGGGCACGATGGTGACCGCCCGGTTGTAGCGGTCGGACAGGCGGCCGGCGGCGATGCGGCAGACGATGAGGGCCAGCGCCTGGATCATGAAGTAGAACCCGGGGTTTGGAAACCCGCGGGTGCGGGCGAAGATGGCGATGAAGGCGCTGACGGCCCCGAACCCCATCCCCATGCAGAGGGCCATCCACGCGACCGGCAGGGCCCGGACCGACACCAGCCCCGTGCGCAGCGACCAGCGGGCGTGCGCAGGGTCGCCCGGCGCGCGCCGCTCACGCGTGAAGAGCGAGATGAAGAAGGCGGCGAAAGCCAGCCCTCCCGAAAAGTAGAAGAGGCGGTGAAACCCGATCGTGTCGATCAGCAGAAAGCCGACGGCCGGGCCGATGATCAGGCCCACGGCCTGCGCGGCCGCAAACAGCCCCACGGCCTCCCCCCGGCGGGCGCGCGGGGCGATGTCGGCGATGTAGGCGTTGCTCGCCGTGGTGTAGCAGCTCAACCCGAAGCCGTGCACGAAGCGCCCGACGAGCAGAAGCGGGATCGACCCGGTCAGGAAATAGATGACGCTGGCGAACCCGTAGCACGAAGTCCCGACCAGGATCAGGGGCCGCCGGCGCCAGGCGTCGGTCAGCCACCCCATCAGCGGGCGGAAAAGGAGGGCCGTCAGCGCGAGGGCCCCGCTCACCATGCCCGCGTCGGTCTGGCTCCCGCCGAGGCTGATGACGTAGACGGGCATGGTGGCCACCAGCATCTGCATGCCGAAGGAGTTGGTGAAATTGGCCAGTGCCGTCAGGACGAAGTCCCGCGCCAGCAGCCGGTCCCTCGCATCTGGAATCTCCCCCGAACCGGGGGCCGGCCCGTGAACCGTTCCGTTGTCGTCCGTCATCCCGGCCATGATTCCCAATCATAGCAGAGGGGCGCGCCTCCGCCCGGGGAGGGAGCAAAAAAAAAGCCGCGGACCCGGGGGATTCCGGATCCGCGGCTGGTTTGTCCCGCCCGGGCGGCCGGGCTATTTCCAGTCGTCCACCTTGGTGCCGCGGCCGACGCCGAAGTCGGTGACGAACCAGGTGGTCTGCCCCTGTCCCGCCACGACGATGTTCACCTGTCCCGCCTGCAGCGGCTTCATCATCGTTTCCGGGTCCTGCTTGCGCTGGGAGGCGAAGGGCTCCAGGCCCTGCATGGCCATGGAGGAATACATCGTGGAGATGACGCCGTTGCCCCAGTAGGAACCCACGGTCTTCTCCACGTTCTCCGCCAGCCACTTGCTCAGGTCGCGCTTGGTCGAGAACCCCTGGGCGTCCTTGAGAATGCCGGCGACCTCCGGGGTCATGATGACCGTGGCCCCCATCCCGGTCAGCGACCGCATGTAGTCGCGGATCAGGTGCTGCGGCGGGTAGTGCAACTGGACCTCCCCGACGCTCGAGATGTAGCTCCAGCCCGTGCCCACCGTGACGATGCTGTCGGCGGGCTTGAACCCCTTCAGCACGTGGGTGGGTTGCCACCCGGCCGGCAGGGCTTCCTCGTTCTCGGCGATGCAGAGGTTGTTGTACTGGATGTTGCTTCCCAGCCCGCTGAACGTCGTCTTGCCCGAATGGAGGTTCCCCGCCGTCTTCGACAGCAGGGTGTAGGCGCGGCCCACCACGCTGTTAACCTCGCTGTGGGGCCCCATGACGTTCAGGCCGTAGTTCATCTTGAGCTCGTTCCGGACCGGGCCGTTGACCAGGATCATGTTGGCCATGGAACTGGTCGAGTTGCCGAACGGCACCGCCGTCGAAACGGCGAGGATCAGGGGGAAGTGCGCCGGTTTGGCCCCGGCCATCACCGCGCAGACGGCCACTTTTTCCACCGTCATCGCCCGGGCTCCGCCGGGCCAGTTGATGACCTTCACAACCTCGTCCGGCTTGCGGCTGGTCCCCTTGAGCATGGCGGCCACCCGCTCCTCGGTCGGCAGGATGATCGGGTTGTAGTCGGTCCAGTCCATGTCCTTGAAGAGCTGCTGCAGGTTGTCCTCGGTGTCCGCCTTGAGCAGCCGCGGTTCCGGACGCGCCTCCGGGGGTTTCCCGGAGATCTTTTCCTTTTCGGTCAACGGCTTGGTCCAGGCGTCGACGATCGCCTGCATCATCGGTTTCCCGGTGACGACGTCGTTGCGCTCGAACACGTAGCTGTGGGCCACCGACCGGGGCTGGCCGGCGACCGGGAACGGGAAGCCCACGTAGCGGATCGGCATCCCGTTGGTATACTCGAAATCGTACCCCCTCGCGTAGTTGACGACATTGGCGCCCGCGGCGCCGATGGTGGGGATGTTCATCTGTTCCAGGGTTTTGGCATGTTGGCTCACGGCCGACGTACAGCCATCTCAACCCGATATGCCGACCAGGGCGGCGTTTCCGTTCTTGGCGATTTCCTTCCAGAGGGCGGGGTCATCCTGGGTGTACATGCCCGCTTTTCTCTTGATGACGATCTTCGCGCTGGGAATGTTCTGCGCGAACCAGGACTGGATTTCCTCGAACACGCTGTAGGC
Organism: Acidobacteriota bacterium; assembly: GCA_012729555.1. Taxonomy (NCBI): domain Bacteria; kingdom Pseudomonadati; phylum Acidobacteriota; species Acidobacteriota bacterium. The sequence goes on along the minus strand of JAAYCX010000012.1, from coordinate 88,300 downwards.
GGCTTCGGGCCCCCCCCAGCTGATATCCACCAGGTAAATCGTTTTCCCTTCGAGCGTGTCCAGGCGCGGGGAGAGCGGGATGCGGTCCACCATCTTGCTCTCGATGGCCGGATTCAGGACCGTGATCAGCGGCCCCGACGCGCCCTTGCCCTGCTGGGCGGGGAGCGGGGCCAGCCCGGCGAATGCCAGGGCCGCCGCGATCGTTAAGGTGATGCCTGTCAAAATTCGCTTATTCTTCACGTTTTCCTTCCCTTCCGATATATGGCGATCGGTCACCCGGCGGGGGCCGCCGGTGAACGTGTCCTCGATCCGACCTCTTTTAACACAATATCCCCTTTTCGTACAAGGGGAAACGGGCGTCCGGGGGCGGCGGAAGTCCGTGGTCCTCACTCCCTGGGGGCCAGCCGCAGCCGGACCACCTCTTCCGCCGCCTCGACGAGCCGGTCGAGCCCGTCGCGGCAGAGCGCGCTGACGGCGACGGCCTCGTAACGCCGGCACAGGGCTTCGAGCAGTCCGGGGGGGACCCGGTCGGCCTTGTTCAGGACCGTGAGCTTCGGGATGGCCCCGAGCTCCAGCTCCCCGAGGACGCGGTTGACGGCTTCCATCTTGTTTTCCAGGTTCGGGTCGGCGGCGTCCACGACGTGCAGCAGCAGGTCCGCGTCGGCCAGTTCCTCGAGGGTGGCGCGGAAGGCCGTAACGAGGTCCGGGGGGAGATCGCGGATGAAGCCGACGGTGTCGGTGATGATGACCTCCCCCTGGCGCGGGAAGCGCAGCCGGCGCGAGGTGGGGTCGAGCGTGACGAACATCTGGTCGGCCGCCGCGATGCTGCTTCTGGTCAAGGCGTTCAGCAGGGTGCTCTTTCCCGCGTTGGTGTACCCGATGATGGAGAGGACGGGAAGCCCCTGGCGCATGCGGCGCCGGCGGCGGACCCCCCGCTGCCGGGAGAGTTTTTCGATCTCCTTTTCCAGGTGGCGGATCCGGCTGCGGGCGCGGCGGCGGCCGATCTCGAGCACCGTCTCCCCGGGCCCCCGCCCGCCGATGCCGCCGGTCAGGCGTGACAGCCCGGCATCCTCCTCCGTCAGGCGGGGGAGGGAGTACTTCAGCTGCGCCAGTTCCACCTGCAGCTTGCCGTCGCGGCTGCGGGCCCGCTGGGCGAAGATGTCGAGGATGAGCTGGGTGCGGTCCACGGCCTTGAGCCCCGTGGAGTCCTCGAACGCGCGCGCCTGCGCCGGCTTGAGGTCGATGTCGAACAGGACCGTGTCGGCCCCGCGCCTCATGGCGGAAAGGGCGAGGGCGCGGAGCCGCCCCTGACCGACGATGGTGCGGGGGTGGATCTTTCCCCGGGCGAGCTGGATGGTCTCGGCGATATCGGCCCCCGCCGCCTTCGCGAGTTCGGTGATTTCCAGCCTGGTGTTTTCCCCCGGCGCCGTGACCAGGAGCAGGGCGCGTTCCCGCTCCGGCTGGTCCGCCCGCGCCGCCGTCATCCGGGAGAACTCGCTTTCCAGGGCGCGGATTTCCTCCTCCGGGTCGAAATCGAGACTGTAGACGTCGCGCGCCGTGATGGTGCGGAAGGGCTCGGCCGGTGAGGGGGCGCCATCCTGGACGGGGAGGATGTGGGCGAGTTCGATCGCCCCCGCGGTCCCGTCCTCCCCCACCTGCACGGCCGCGACCAGGTCCAGGCGGAGCAGGGCGAGGTCGGTCAGGTCGTCCTGGGTGAGCCGTTCGCCGCCGAGGTGGGTGTGGACCAGGCGCAGCCCCCGGAAGCGGCCGGTCCCCCCCCGCAGCCTCCCGATGTCGGGAAGCTCCAGGCGCTGCGCGTCCCCGAGGATCACGCTGCGCACGACGCCGTCGCGCGACAGGAGCACACCCACCTGCCGGCCGAGTTCGGCCGAGACGGAGGCCAGGTGGCGCGCCAGCTCCGGGGAAACGACCTGCCGGGGGGACACCCGGCGCCGGAAGGTGCGCTCGAGCGCGCTCCGCTGGGAGGGTTTCAGACCCTGGGTGTTGCCCGCTATCGACTGGATGATGTCCCCCTTTCCGGTCCAAGGCCTTGATTATAGCAACATTCGCCGGCAGGGGGGGCTCGGGCCCGACTTTTTTGCGCCGTCGCCGCAAAATTCCGGCTCAAAAGCCGGATGCCGCATTAGATATCCTGAGGGGACCGGATATGCTTTTTCGCGTGCAGTCGGCGGCCGTTTTCGGGATCACCGCCTACCCCATCTGGGTGGAGGTCGATTTCGAGTCGGGGAAGAAGCCGAAATTCAAAACCGTGGGCCTTCCCGACGCCGCGGTGCGGGAAAGCCACCAGCGGGTCAAGGCGGCGCTGCGCAACTGCGGTTTCGCCGTTCCGTCGAAGAACATCACCATCAACCTGGCGCCGGCCAACCTGAAAAAGGAGGGTTCGGCCTTCGATCTTCCCATGGCCGTCGGCATCCTGGGGGCGGCCGGTTTCGTGTGCCCCCGGGACCCGGCGTCCTGCCTCTACACGGGGGAACTCTCGCTCGACGGCAGTGTCCGCCCGGTCCGGGGGGCGCTCCCCATGGCCTCGATGGCGCGCGAGGAGGGGATCGCATCCCTGGTCGTTCCCGAGGCGAACGCGCCCGAGGCCGCGATCGTGGAGGGGGTCCGGGCCTTTCCCGTCCGGAACCTGCTCGAGGTCGTGGCCCTGCTCAACGGGGAGCGGCAGTGGATCGCCCACACGGTCGATCGCGCCCGGCTGATGGAGTCCCCCCCCTCCCCCGAGGCCGATTTCCGGGACGTCCGGGGGCAGTACCAGGCCAAGCGCGCCATGGAGGTGGCGGTTTCCGGCGGGCACAACGTCCTGCTCGTCGGGGTCCCGGGTTCGGGAAAGACCATGCTGGCCCGCCGTCTGCCGACCATCCTGCCGCCGATGAGTTTCGACGAAGCCATCGAGACCACCAAGGTCCATTCGGTCGCCGGGTTGATTTCGGACCGGGGGGGATTGATCTCCCGCCGCCCCTTCCGCGCCCCTCACCACACCGTTTCGGCCGCCGGCCTCGTCGGGGGGGGCGCCATCCCGCGGCCGGGCGAAGTCAGCCTGGCCCACAACGGCGTGCTCTTCCTGGATGAACTGCCGGAATTCCCCCGTCAGGTGCTCGACCTGCTGCGGCAGCCGCTCGAGGACGGGGAAGTCTCCATCGCCCGCGCGGCCGGCACGCTGACCTTTCCCGCCCGCTTCCTGCTGGCCGCGGCCATGAACCCCTGTCCCTGCGGGTACCGGGGCGACCGGCAGCACGAATGCTCCTGCACGCCCCCGATGATCCAGCGCTACCTCGGGCGCGTGTCGGGACCCCTGCTCGACCGCATCGACCTGCATGTCCAGGTGCCCGCGGTTCCCTACCGGGAACTGGCCGGGGAAGGGGAACGGGAGGATTCCCGGACGGTGCGCGAACGCATCGTGAACGCTCGGAGGATCCAGCGGGAGCGGCTCGGGGAATGCGGCGTCGCGTACAACGCCCAATTGGCGCCGCGTCTCCTGCGCCGGTTCTGCCGGCTCGATTCCGGGGGTGAGAAACTGCTGGAGAATGCCGTCACGCGGATGGGGCTGTCGGCCCGGGCCTACGACCGGGTGTTGCGGGTCTCGCGGACCCTGGCCGATCTCGAGGGGATCGGGGAGATCCAGCCTCGCCACGTGGCCGAAGCGATCCAGTACCGGACGCTCGACCGCAGGGTCGATTAGGATGGGGCGTCCCCGGCTCGTCAGGCCACGATCTTCTCGGCCCTGCACGGCTGGGGGATGAAAAGGGCCTCGTCGCGGTCGCGCGCGATCTGGTACACCGCGTCGCGGCAGATGGGGCACCGATCCAGATGCTCCAGGACCTCCAGCTTGTCATCGAGTTCCAGCTTGTCTTCGAGCAGAAGCACCAGGTTACGGAAACTGCAGGTTGTCATGCCCCCCTCCCTTTCGCGCCGGCGCGGCGGTGATTTCGAAATGGGGCCCGGGGCGGGGAATCTCGTCCCCGCGCGGCTCTCCGGTCCCAAGCCTATTCAACGTTTCTTCGGCCCCGCGATCAATCCGCCAAAATACCCAATTTCGTATGCGTAGTAGTGGCCAGAAGGCAGTACGTACTATTACCTATCGGCACCGTTTCCGGGGAGGTTGACAAAAATCGCGCCGCGGGTTCCTTCGGGCGGGAGGGTCGGGGAGGCACAAAAAAACCCGCGGGACCAGGCTTGGCCTCTGCCCCCGCGGGCTTCTGACGATCCGTGGGTTTTCCGGGCCCCGCCGCCGTGAGGGGAGCGGCCCGGCGAAACGCCTATTCCTTTACGCAGGAATCGGTCGGGCACACCGATGCGCACATCGGCTCGTCATGGACGCCCTTGCATTCGGTGCACTTTTCAGGAGCGATGTAATAAAAGTCCTGGGAAAGAGCCGGTATGGTCTTGCCCTCGAATTCATAATCCTCGCCGCCCGCAAAAATCGCCTCGTTGGGGCATTCCGGCTGGCACGCGCCGCAGCTGATGCAGGTATCCGTTATCTTCAGGGCCATTGTGTGTCATCCTCCAGCGAATAAACAGTCCTCTGTCAAAACCGGCTTCATAGTAGCACGGAACCGCAGGGAGCGCCGAATGTTTTTCCCGCTCTTGCGGCCTCCGGCCGCGCTCGCGCGCCGTCCCCGGACCCAATTCCAGGATGGGGAAAACCCCGCTCGTGTGGTAGGCTGAAGGGCGGTATCTGAGCCTGGAGACAACGCATGAAGGCAGCCCTTCTGGTCGGCCCGGAAAAGATCGAAATCGGGGAGGCGGACCCGCCGCCGCTCGGGGACGGGGAGGTCCGGATCCGGCCCGTCCTGGCCGGGATCTGCGGGACGGACATTTCCATTTACCTGGGGCACCGGCCGGCGCCCTATCCCTTCATCCTCGGGCACGAGGTCATGGGCCGGGTCGCGGCCGTGGGCGCGGGGGTCGGGGCCCTGCGGGTCGGCGATCGCGTGATCGTCGAGCCGAACTACCCCTGCGGGGAGTGCCCCCTGTGCCGGAGGGGTCGGGGGGCCGTCTGCGCCCGCAAGGGGAGCATGGGGGTAAACCTGCCGGGCTGTTTTTCCGAATACGCCACGGCCCCCGCGGAGTTCGTCTGGAGGATCCCCGACGGGGTCTCCGACCGGGACGCGGTCACGATCGAGCCCCTGACGGTGGCGCTTCACGGCCTGCTCCAGTCGGGCATCGGGAAGGGGGACACGGCGGCCGTGATCGGGTGCGGCGTGATCGGCCTCCTCCTTGTCCACTCCGCCGCGGCGATGGGGGCCCGGGTGCTTGCCCATGACCGGATCGAGCACAAGCGCGAACTCGCCCGGGCGATGGGGGCCGCGATCGTCTCAGGGGGCGAGGACGCCGCCGGACTCTGGGAGCGCGAGGGGGTCACGGCCGTGTTCGAGTGCGCGGGGGCGGGCGCGACGGTGGAGCTGGCGCTGTCGGCTGCGCCGCGGGCGTCCGAGGTGATCCTGCTCGGGCTTTCCGCCGAGCCGGCCGGTTTCCTCCCGATGCGGCTGGTGCGGGAGGGGATCCAGGTGCGGACCTCGATGATCTACGACCACCCGGAGGATTTCGGCCAGGCGATCGACCGGGTCGCCTCCGGGGAGCTCGAGCCGGCACGCGTTGTCACGCGCTCCTTCCCCTTCGAATCGCTGGGGGAGGCGCTCCGGGTGGCGGCCCTGGGCAACGAGGGGAAGATCCTGATCGCGATGGAGTAGGGCCCGGGGAGAGGGAGGCAAAGTGACGTACCGCATACTGCTGATCCATGGACCGAACCTCGACCTGCTCGGGGACCGGGAGCCGTCCCATTACGGGACGATGAAGCTCGAGGAGATCAACGCCCGGATGGAGCGCATCGCCGAACAGCAGGGCGCCCTGCTGCGTGCGCTGCAATCGAACAGCGAGGGGGCGCTGATCGACGCGATCCACGACGCCCGGCTCTGGGCCGACGGCATCGTCATCAACCCGGGGGCCTACACGCACTATTCCTACGCCCTGCGCGACGCCCTGGCCGCCGTCCGGCTGCCGGCCGTCGAGGTGCATCTCTCCAACGTGCATGCGAGGGAGGAGTTCCGCAGGATCTCCGTGATCGCGCCGGTGGTGACGGGAACCGTCGCGGGGCTGGGGTGGCGCGGCTACGCGGCCGCCCTCGAGGCCCTGCTCGGCCTGCTCGCGGACGGGCGGGAGGGTCAGTCCTGATTTTCCGGCGGTCCCGGAAGCGGGACTCCCAGCTCCCGAAGCAGCTCCAGGAGGCGCCGGGCCGCCTGCTCGACGCCGAGGCCCGTCGTGTCCAGGGTGATATCGGCCTGCGCGTAGGCCGGGGCCCGCTCCTCCAGAAGCGCGCGGACCCGTCGCTCCCGGTCGTCGGCCCGCAGCATCGGCCGGTCGTCCCCTCGCCCGGCGCGCTCGAGGATCGCACCGACATCGGCCGTCAAGGTGACGATCACGCCCGAACGACGGAGCCGGTCGAGGTTCCCCGGATCAACGACGGTGCCCCCGCCGGTGGCGATGACGAGGCCGGTTTCCCCCGCCACGCGCTCCACCATGCGCCGCTCCAGGGCGCGGAACGCCGGCTCCCCGCGGGAGGCGAAGATCTCGGGGATGCTCACCCCCTCCTCCTCTTCGATCGCGGCGTCGAGATCGAGGAAGCGGTACCCGGCCAGCTCGCCCAGCCGTCTCCCCACCGAGGATTTTCCGGTCGCCATGAACCCGCAGAGAACGATGTTGCTCCGCTCTTTCATCCCGCCCCTCTCCGGCGGCGCGTCCCGCGCCGGCCGCAAAGGGACCATTGTCGGCCTTCGGGGCTTCCTTGACAAGGAGCGAGCGCAAAATTTATAGTCATGGTTTTCCGCAAAGGACCCCGATGAAGCGTTCCCGATGGATCGGCATCGCCGCGGCCGTCGCCGTGGCCCTCGTCATCGCTCTCATCCCCGCCTCCGCGGGGCTCGCCGCCGGCGCCCGGCCGGTGCTGGCCGTGTCCGCCCTGGCGATCGCCCTCTGGCTGTTCCAGTCCATGAACAACGGCGTCGCCTCCATCCTCATGATGGGGCTCATGGTAGCCGTCGGGGTGAAGCCCCAGCTGGTCCTGAGCGGGTTTTCCAGCCCCCAGTTCTGGATCCTCCTGTGCGTCCTCTACTACGGGTGCGCCATGCAGAGGACGGGACTGGCCGGAAGGCTCTCCTATTACGTGCTGACGCTCTTCCCGGGGACGTACGCCGGGATCCTCGCCGCCCTTTTCGTCATCGGGTCGGTGCTGGCCCTGGGCATCCCCTCGATGACGGTGCGCACGGCCATCATGGTGCCGATCGCCTGGGCGCTGGTGCAGTCGCTGGGCCTCGCGCCCCGCAGCCGCGGCTGCGCCCTGATCATGCTGACATCGATCGAAATGGCCGTCATCCCGGGGACCGCCCTCCTTTACGGGTCCCTGTTCGGGCCCTTCGTGGAATCGGTGTTCCAGACCCGGCAGATCCCGATCGCGTTTCTCGAGTACGCCAGGGTTATGGCGGTCCCGACGCTGCTGTTGTGCGGACTGGTGCTGGCGGTCAACCCGCTGGTGCTCCGGCCCGAAAAGCGACTCGAGGCATCCCCCGCGTTCGCCAGGGAAAGGCTCCGGGCCCTCGGGCCGCTTTCGCGCCCGGAATGGATCACGGCCGCCGTGGTCGTCCTGTCCATCGCCTTCTGGGCCGGCGACCGCGTCCACCACCTGCCCAGTTTCCTGGCCGGCATGTTCGGGATGGCCGTCCTGGCCCTGGCCGGCATCCTGCGCGACGAGGATATCGGCGGCGGAGTCTCCTGGACGCTGCTCCTGTTTCTAGGGGGGATCTTCGGGCTGGCCAACATCATCCAGGAATACCGGATCACCGACTGGCTGACGGGCTACATCGTTCCCGCGGCACAGGCCCTGGCCTCGAGCCCCCTGGTCGTGCTCCTGGTGGCGGCGCTGGCTTTTCTGCTGCTGCGCTTTTTCGACCCGACGGGCTTCATCGCGATTCCGGTGCTCTTTCTGCCCGTGGCCGATGTCATCGGCGCAGACGCCATCCCCCCGCTGGTGCTGGTCGCCCCGCTTCTGCTGGCGACCTCCCCCTTCTGGCTTTCCCATCAGAATTTCTGGATCGCCATGGGGGAGGGGATGACGTCGGGCGAGGCGTTCAGCGCTGGGCAGCGTGCGCGTCTCGCCAGCGTCTACGGCGCCATGGTGCTGGTGGCCCTGGTGCTCAGCTTCGGGTACTGGAAGCTGATCGGCGCCCTCTAATCCGGCTGGCGACCGGCCCGAGACAGCGCCTTCCCGCCCCGGCGCACCTTGACCATTTCCGCGGCGATGGCCAGCGCGATCTCCTCGGGGGATTCCGCCCCGATATCCAGGCCGATGGGGGCGTGCACCCTCCGGAGCCGTTCCTCCGGGATCCCCTCCTCGTCCCGGAACCGGAGAAAGCAGGCCTGGATCCGCCGCCGGCTGCCGATCATCCCGATATATCTGGCCGGGCTGTCCAGTACCTTCCGGAGACAGGGTTCATCGTACTGGTGACCGCGGGTGATCAGCACGATGTAGGTCTGGGGCGTGATGTCCATGCCGCCCAGCGTCTCCGCCATGTCGCCGACCAGGACGGCGTCCGCTTCCGGAAATCTCTCGCGGTTGGCGTAGACGACCCGGTCATCGAGAACGGTGACGTGATAACCCAGGGTCTTCGTGAACCGCACCAGGGGGATGGCCAGGTGCCCGGCGCCGACTATGACGGCCCGGCGCATGGCGGTGATGACGTCGAAGAAGAGGTCGGCGCGTCCCCCCGTCCCCCCGGGTTCGATCGTGATTCTCCGGCTCTGTTCCAGTTCGAGCCGGACCGCCGCTTCCTTCAGGATGCCCCGGAGCAACTCGGGGTGGACGATGTTTCCGGCCAGCACGGACCCGTCGCGCACCAGGCATTTGTCGCCCGGGGCCGCGCCCTCGATCCCGTCGGCCTCAAGCAGGGTCACCAGTACCGCCGCCTCGCCCCGCGACGAGATTTCGGTCAGGGGGGCGATCAGCTCCCGGCACCCGGCCCGGGTGTCTTCGGGGTCCCAGGGGTCGATGAAGGCGTCGAGGACTCCGCCGCACACGGCGGGGCTGTTCGAAGCGATGTCGTCCATGAGTTCCACCTTCACGAGCGCGGGCCTGCGGGTTCGGATCGACTGGATCGCCTCGCGGCGCACCTCCGCCTCCCCGCACCCCCCTCCGATGGTTCCCATGATGTCGCCTGAGGCGGTAACCACCATTTTGGCCCCGATCTCCCTCGGCGTGGAGCCGATGGTGGACACGATCGTGGCGACCGCGAGTGTTTCCCCCGACTCCAATCGCTGCTTTATCCGGTCATACATAATCGCCGCTCCTGTCGAGTGTCGCTCCCTCCCATGCCGGAGGAGCCCTTATTCTTTACATCATAAAAGGGATTGGGGCCAGTCCATTCTGGCCCCGGATTCTTCCGGTCCCCGGGTCCTGCGGCGGCGGAAGGAAGGCGGCGCTGCGGCGGAGGGGGCGCGTCAGTCCAGCAGGTGGAGGGCCCTGGCCTTGAGCAGGAGGTACACCCGCAGGCCCGGCTCGAGTTCGAGGATGCGGACCGTGGCCGGGGTGACGCTGACCTTGAAGTCCACCCCGCAGGAAACAATGAGTTCCGCCCGGTCCATCTCCCGGAGGATGTGGTGGATCACTCCCTCGAGCACGTTGCGGGCGCTGGTCTGGGTGATCCGTTCGCGCGATACCAGGATGTCTTCGGAACGGATGCCGACGGTCACCCGGCTGCCCGGGGGAAGGCCGCAGTAGGCGGCTTCGATCCTGCACGAACCCAGTTCGATGGAGGTGATGCCGTCCTCCGGGTGATGGCCGAGGACCCGGCCGATGAAAATGTTCTCCGCACCGACGACCCTCGCCACCGGGGCGGTCCTGGGGGCGTTGAAGATTTCGAGCGGCGCGCCCTCCTGGACGATCCGTCCCTCGTCGATCACCAGCATGTTCTTTCCCAGGCGGATCGCCTCGGTGTGGTTGTGGGTGACGTACACGAACGGGATCCCCGACCTCTTCTGGATCTGTGCGATCTCCTCGACGAGGAGCGACCGGGTGGAGACATCCACGGCCGAAAGGGGCTCGTCCAGGAGCATGATCGCGGGGTCCGCCGCCAGCGCGCGCGCGAGTGCCACCCGCTGCTGTTCCCCCCCCGACAACTGGCCGGGGTGCCGGTCCGCCGTCTTCGCGATCCCCAGCAGCGACAAGAGCTCCCGCGCCCGGTCCCGGGGCGACCGCCCCTCCCGCCCGCGCGCGCCGTAGAGGACGTTGTCGAGGGCCGAAAGGTGGGGGAAGAGGCGATGGTTTTGAAACACGTACCCCACCCGCCGTTTCCGCATGGGCAGGCGGACGCCCGAGGCGGAGTCGAAGAAGAGGGTGTCGCCGAGCGAGATCCTCCCCTGGTCCGGATCCATGATTCCCGCGACGGTGCGCAGGATGCTGGTTTTGCCGGCGCCCGAGGCTCCGAAGAGCACCGTGATCCCGTCCCCGGCCCGGAAATGAACGTCGATGACGGGACCCCGGCCGTCGCGGGGTCCCAGGCGTTTCCGGATGCGCGCGTCCAGCACGGGTCAGCTCCTCGGCGCCGGGCGCGACAGACGGTTGGTGAGGTAGACGACGGTGACCGATATCCCCGTCAGGATCAGCGCCAGCCACTTCGCGGTGGCGTCCTCCCCGCCCGCCACGGCCTCGTAAATGGCCAGCGGCATCGTCTGGGTCTTCCCCTGGATATTGCCCGCCAGCATCAGGGTCGCGCCGAACTCCCCGAAGGCGCGCGCGAAACTGAGGATGACACCGGCCAGAATCCCCCTGCCGGCCAGGGGGAGGGTGATGCGGAAGAAGGTTTCCGGTTCGCTCTTGCCCATCAGCAGGGAAGCGGTTTCATACTCGGGGTCGACGCTTTCGATCGCCGCCCGGGCGGATTTGATCATCAGCGGCAGGGCGACCACGGTCGAGGCGATGACGGCGGCGACCCAGGTGAAGGTGACGGTCCAGCCGGTCAGGGCATAAAGCGGCTCCCCCAGCACTCCCCGCCGGCCCAGGAGCAGGATGAGGTAATACCCGGTCACGGTCGGAGGGAGCACCATCGGCAGGGTGAGCAGGGCGTCGAGCAGTTCCCTGCCGCGGAACCGGCGCTTGGCCAGCAGGTAGGCGAAGGCGGTGCCCACGATGGCGATGACGACGGTGGCGATGCTGACCACGAGGAGCGAGAGCCGGAGCGATTGGACGATCATCGGTCAGTGTATTTCGAGAAACCCGTGTTTTCGGAGGACCGCCTGCCCGGCCGGGCTCGTCGCCAGGTCGATGAAAAGGCGGGCTTCATCCGGGGCGCCTGTCCCCTTCACGGCCGCCATCGGGTAGACGATGGCGTTGTGCGTCCCGGGAGGGGCCTTGGCCACGGTGCGGACCTTCCCCGAAGCGACGGCGACATCCGAGGAATAGACGATCCCCGCGTCCACCTCCCCCCGGGCCACGTAGTCCAGCACCTGGCGCACATTTTCCGCCAGGATGAAGCGCGGCTCGAGCCGGTCCCACAGGCCGAGCTGCCCGAGCGTTTCCCGGGCATACTGGCCCGCGGGCACCGTTTTCGGGTTCCCCAGGGCGATTCTCGCGACGCCGGGCCTTCCGATGTCGGTGAACGCGGAGAGCCGCGCGCGCGGGCCGGCGGGCTCGATGAGGACCAGCTCGTTGCGCGCGAAGTCTCTCCGGGTATCGGGGAGGATCAGGCCCCTGGACTCGAGTGCATCCATCTGCCTGGCCGACGCGCTGGCGAAAATGTCCGCGGGGGCCCCCGCCTCGATCTGCTTCTGCAGCAGCCCCGAGGAGCCCAGGTTGAACCGGACGCGCACCCCCGTCCGCTTTTCGAAGAGCGAGCCGATTTCCCCGAAGGCGTTCTTCAGGCTGACGGCGGTGGACACGATGATTTCCTCCCGGCCGGCCGCGGGGAGGGGCCGGGCGGCGAAGCCCAGGATGGCCGCAAGGAGCAGCGCGGTCTCGATGAAACGTCCTCCCCTCATGGCCTGCCCCCCTTTCCGTCGCACCCCCTGCCTGCCGGGCGCCTGTCTTGCGAAAGAGACAGTGTAAAACAAATGGGCCCGAACTGAAAGCGCCTTTCGCCGGTCCGCCGCCCGGGGCGGGGGCCCGTGTACCCGGGGCGCGGCGACGGGGCTGACACCGCCACGCCCGCCGTGATAGAGTGTGAAGGATGCCGGGGCGTTCGCCCCGGGGCGAAAGAGGCGGTCATGTCCATCGAAAACAATCTTGCAAGGTACCGGCAGAAGCGGGGGCTCTCGGCGATCGAACTGGCCCGGAAGGTCGATGTCAGCCGCCAGACCATCTACGCGATGGAGACGGGGACCTATGTGCCGAACACGCTGGTGGCTCTGAAACTGGCGCGGGTGCTCGAAGTGCGGGTGGAAGACCTTTTCCGGCTGGAGAGCGCCGAAGTCCCGGTCCACACGGAGACGGCCGACCTGCTCCCCTCGGAACAGGAGGCGCAGCCGGGGCTGCCGGTACAGCTGTGCGACGTCGACAACCGCCTTGTCGCCGTATTGCCGGCACCGGCCGCCTGGAGCCTGCCGCCGGCCGACGCGGTCCTCATCGAGGCGGGGAAGCGGCGGCGCCGGGCCAGGGTCCAGCTCTTTCAGGAGGACCGGCAGTATCGCAAGCGGCTGCTGATCGCCGGCTGCGATCCGGGCATCTCCGTCCTCCTGCGCCACCTGCAGCGGGAGGGGGTGGAGGCCGTGGTCGCCTACCGGAACAGTTCGCAGTCGCTCGACCTGTTGAAGCAGTCCCTGATCCATGTCGCCGGTTCCCACCTGCGCGACGCGGCGACCGGGGAATCCAATCTCCCCGCGGTCCGCAGGCAGTTCCCGAAGGGATCGGTCGCCGTCATCTCCTACGCGATCTGGGAGGAGGGGATCGTGGTGGCCCGCGGAAACCCCAAGAAGATCCTGGGGGTGGAGGACATGGCGCGCAGCGACGTGACGATCGTCAACCGCGAGCCCGGTTCGGGCAGCCGCCTCATGCTCGACACCCACCTTCAGCGGGGGGGGGTCCCCCCGGAAAGCGTCAACGGCTACCGGGAGATCGCATCGGGACACCTGCCGGCCGCCTGGCAGGTCAAGAGCGGCCGCGCGGACTGCTGCCTGGCCACCAAGACCTCCGCCTGCGTGTTCGGACTCGGCTTCATCCCCCTGGAGAGCGAGCGCTACGACCTGGTGATCGGGAATCAGAATCTCGGTCACCCGGCCGTACAGATCCTGCTGGACACCCTGGGACGCACCGCCTTCCGCAGGGAACTCGAGGGGCTGGGGGGCTACGACACCCGGATCGCGGGCGATCGGCTGATCTGACCTCATGCCGGCAACGCCGTTCGGGCCGCCGCAATTTTGGGGGTTACCAGGATGAAAAGAGGGTCCTTGTGCATGCTGGCGGTGTTGGCGGGCATCCTGCTGGCGGCCGGATGCCGGACCGGGCCGGAGGAGCGCTACGCCCTGAAGGGGCGCGTGGTGGCCTCCGACCCTCCGGCCGGGCGCGTGACGGTGGCGCACGAAGCGATTCCGGGCTTCATGGACGCGATGACCATGCCTTTCCGCGTGCGGGACGGGTGGGCGCTCGAGGTGCTCTCCCCGGGGCAGGAGATCGAGGCCACCCTGGTGGTTGCCGGGGAGCGCTCCTGGCTCGAGGGGATCCGGATCTCGGAGACGAAGAGTTCGGGGGACACCCTGGTTACGAGCCCCGGTCCCCGGATCGGGGCGGAGGTCCCCGACTTCGGGCTCCTGGACCAGGACGGCCGGCGGATCGGGCTCGCCGGGTATCGCGGCCGGCCGCTGCTCGTGACCTTCATCTACACCCGCTGCCCCCTGCCGGACTACTGCCCCCGGACCAGCGGCCACTTCCACCGGATCCACCGGCAGGTCGCGGCGCTCCCGGACGGGAGGAGGCCGCGCCTTCTGACCGTCAGCTTCGACCCGGAATACGACACACCGGAGGTGATGAGGCGTTACGGGCGGCGCTATGTCGCGCCCGGGGCGTTCGGGGAATGGATTTTCGCGACCGGTTCCCCGGAGGAAATCCGGGAGATCGCGGAATGGTTCGGGCTCAGCTACTGGAAGGAATCGGACCAGTTCGTGCACTCGCTCGTCACCGCGCTGGTCGGGCCGGAGGGGAGGCTGGTGCGCCTGTACCCGGGGAATGAATGGACGCCGGAAGAGGTCCTGGCGGAATTCCGGTGACAGCCTCCGTCCTGCTGGGGAAGCACCAGGAAATGCGGGAGCGCCTCGAGAGGCGGTTTCTCGAGATCCAGACGCGTTACGCCTCCAGGATGCGGTGCTCCGGGGGGTGCGCCCGCTGCTGCCGGGGCCTTTTCGACATCCCGCTCCCGGACGCCTTCCTGGTGGCCCGGGCCTTCGGCGCGCTCCCTGCCGAGATCAGGGCGCCCGTGGCCGGCCGGGCCGCCCGGATCCAACGCCGGCTCCTGTCCGAGGCGCCCGGTCTCGATCCCCCTTTCTTCCTGACCTCCCTCTCCGAAGAGGAGATCGACCGGCTGGTGGAAGCGCTGACGGGGACCGCCTGCCCGTTCCTGGACGGCGAGGAACGCTGCCTGATCTACGACTTCCGGCCGCTTGCGTGTCTGCTCGAAGGGATCCCGATGGTCGATCTCTCCGACGGGCTGTTCGGCGACTGGTGCGAGCTGAATTTCCGGGAGGGGGTGTCCGCGGAGATGGAGCGGGACCTGGCGCTCGATTATTACGAAATCGAGGCGGCCGGGAGCGCCCTGTCGGAAGCGCTCGCGCAGCATGTCCTGGGAATCGGGCGGAGGGAAGTCAGGCTCTTCATTCCTTCGATTGTGGCCGGTTACGCGGATTACTGGGCGCCGGCCATGGAGCGGTCTGGATGCCGGGGGAAGACCCTATCGACCGGCGGATGGCGGCCGTAAGCTCCGCGATGGAGCAGCATTTGTTCAAATAGGCCGCCGCACCCGCCAGCAGCATCGCGGACTCCCGCTCCTCCTCCGCGTACACCGACAGCCCGACGACGCGGATTCCGGGCATTTCGGCGCGGATCCGGCGGGTGGCCTCGATGCCGTCGACCCCCGGCATCCCCAGGTCCATGAGGACCACATCGGGCCGCAGCCGGCGCGCCGCTTCCAGCGCGGCGTCACCGTCTCCCGCCTCCCCCACGATCGCGATATCCGGTTCCTGGTTGAGGGAGGATGCGAGCCCGCGCCGCATGACCGGGTGGTCGTCCACCACCAGTACCCGTATGGTGCGGCTGAGCGGAAATGTCCCCGGGGTGTCGTCGAGGGCCATGCGTCACCTTATCCCGGCGGGCGGGGAGCCACGGGCGTCCGCTCCGGCCGGGCCCTTGAACGTATTCTATCAGACGCCCCCGCCCCGGGTCATTCCCAATCTCCCGTCCCCGCCCGCCGTCGGAAAGGGCCCGGAGGCCGATTTCATCCGCCGCCGGCCCCCGGCGGGCGGAAATGGTCGCAGAGCTCCGTCAGGTTCCGGATCAGGAGATCGCACCCGGAGGACGCGAGCTCCTCTTCGGGCCGGAAGCCTCCCAGCACGCCGCAGGTGAAAACGCCCGCCCGCCTCCCCGCCTCGATGTCCACCCGGCTGTCGCCCACCATGACCGATTCCGAGGCGGGGATCCGGCACCGGTGCATGGCTTCCAGCAGCGGCCCGGGATCGGGCTTGCGGTCGGGGGTGCTGTCCCCTCCCAGGATGACATCGAAGCGGCCGGCCACCCCCAGCCCCTCGAGGATGCGCCGGCAGAAATCGGCGGGTTTGTTCGACACCAGGGCGTAGCGGGCCCAGTCGAGCCGCTCGAGGGCTTCCGCGGCGCCCGGGTACAGGTGCGTGCGGTCCAGGAGGTGGCGGCCGTATTCCTCCCGGAACAGCTGCACTCCGCGCGCGGCTTCCTCCGGGAGGGGGGGGCGTCCCGCCGATTCGGCGAGGGCCCGTTCGACGAGGGCCTGCACCCCGTCCCCGACGAAGCTTCCGATCCGCGCGGCGGGGATCGCGGGCAGGTGCAGGCGGCCCAGAGCGAGGTCGAGCGACCTGACGATATCCTCCTGGGAATCGATCAGCGTCCCGTCGAGATCGAACAGGAAGAGACGGCAGGTGCGGGTTCGCCGCGGCGGCATCTAGCGGCTCCCGATCATCGACAGCGCGTGGCCGAGTTCGGGCAGGATGATCGATTCCATCGCCAGCCGGCAGGCCCGGGGGCTGCCGGGCAGGCAGAAGAGGATCTTTCCCCCGACGGAGCCGGCCAGGGCGCGGGAAAGCATGGCCGCGCTCTTCACCTGCGGGTAGCTGAGGAACATGAAGAGGGCGTTGAAACCGGGGAGTTCCTTGTCGAGCATGTCCCTGACCGCCTCGATCGTGACGTCGCTCGGGGCGAGCCCGGTCCCGCCCGTGGTGATGATGGCCTGGATCTTCCCGTTCCGGACCAGCGCGCGCACCGCCGCCCGCAGCCGCCGGCGGTCGTCGGGAAGGACCTTGCGCGCCGTCACCTCATGGCCGCGGCTCTCGAGCAGCTCCTGGATCACGTCCCCGGACCTGTCGCTGGCCAGGGTGCGCGAGGAGGAGAGGGTGATGATCCCTACCCGCGCGCGGATGTCGGCGTGGGCCTTGTGTTCCGCCGCCGAATCCGCCAGTTTTCGTTTTGTCATGGCTCCGCGCTCCCTCCCGTAAAGGGGGCATGATGCCATGCCCCGGCCCGATTTTAAAGCGGGATCGCGCCGGTGCAGAACCTGCGGAGTACGGGCTCGAAATCGGAGCCGGTCAGGATCCGGCGGGAGATATCCTCGACGCGGCGCTCCTCGGCTTCGTCGCACGGGGGGAGGGAGTCCGCGTCCTCCCCCAGGATGCTGCTCAGCCGGACCATGTGGACGATTTCATGGGTGAGGATATAGACGAAAAAGGGGTAGAGGCGGTCGGTGAGCCGTTCCCGCCTGGCCGCGGCCAGGATGCCGGGGTCGTTGAGCTCGATGCGGTAAAAATCGAACAAGCGGTCGCGGTGCGCCTGCTGCACCGGGCGGACCCTCGCCAGCGCTGGGTCCGGCAGGGGTTCCCACTCGGTGTCCTTCTGGGTCAGGAGGTCGTAGCGGAGCTGTTCCCAGCGGAAGGGGGGGATGCGGTAATACTCCATCGTGCGTTCTTCCGCGTCGTTCAGGGCCTCTACCAGCAGGCTTCTCTGTGGATGCGAAAAGGGCATGGCCCCCCCAAAAAGGTCAGACCTTGCTTTCGGAAGCCTTGCTCCCGGCGGCTGCCGGGGACCCGGATTCCGCGGGCTTGGACGGACCCGCGCCCGGGCTGGACGTTTCCGTCCCCGACGGGGAGGAGGAACGCTTGGCGTAGTCGGTGAGGTACCATCCGCTCCCCTTGAGCTGGAAGCTCGAATGGCTGATCAGCTTCTCCACCCTGGCTTTGCAGAACCGGCATTCGGTGAGCGGCTCGTCGGACACCTTCTGGAAAGCCTCGAAAATCTCGCCGCATTTGGTGCACTGGTACTCGTAGATAGGCACGGCCTAAACCTCCATACATTGCTTTGATTGCCGCTGCAAAGATAATATCGGAAAGCCACGGAGTCAAACCCCGGGGAAAGATTTTGCGTCCCGCCGCGGACCGGCGGGTCAGGCCTCGTGCCCGAAGATCTCGGTGCGGAAGAAGCGGACCAGGGCCTCCTTGCGGCGGCGGTCCCCGGCGTGCAGGGGGATCAGGCTCCTGGGCGGCCACCGGAGCAGCGTCATCTCGTATTCCATCGTGAGCCCCCTGCCGGTGAGGTACCAGCAGAAGAGCAGCCCGAACAGCAGCCCCGGGGGGATGAATCCCCCGTCCTCGTTGATCGTGATGCCGAAGACCCCCGGATCGGCCCGGTCGGGGACCATGCGGGCCAGCCGGAGGTAGGTCCTCAGCCCGTCGTCGGAGAGGAAGCTCCTCCTCTCGCCGGGGGGGGCGAGGACGATTTCATAGCGGCGGGAGCCGTTTTGCCGGATCCAGCGGCGCTGACGGACATAGCTCCCCAGCAGCGACTCCCCGAGCGCCACCAGGAGGTCGTCCCGGAGCCTGGAGGGTTGGGACCGCAGGTCCTCGTGCAGGTAGAGAAAGCGGTCCTCCGGGCTGAAATATCCCAGCACGTTGTCCCAGTCGGTGCTCCGGTCCCATTGGACCGCGGGCCGGAGGCGCACCCCCCGGAAGAACTCCAGGTGGCGGCTCCGGATGTCGCGGTTGTCCCACGCGACCTTCATGAACAGATCGCGCAGCCAGGCCGGCTTGAAGACCTTGCCTTCGAGGGCGGTCCGTATGGATTCGAGATGGCGGCAGAGGAGGGGGGCCCGGCCGCCGGGCGCCGGGGGCTTCCGCCCCTCCTTCTTCCGGCGGTGGGGGGGGGCGCCGCGGAGGTTCCACCCCGTCCGTCCCCCGGAATGATTGTCGGTGTAGAGCAGGGTGCGGATGGCCAGGGCGAACCTGCCCGGGTCGTGATGAATGGCGAGCGTTGTCGCGGGCCGGTTCGGGGAGAAGAGGGTGGCTTCGACCGGGTGCACTCCCATGGCCTCCACCGCGGCGCGGTCGAGGTGGATGGGGCTCTTCCCCTCGAGCGCGTAATTGCGCAGGATGTTTCCCGGGACATGCTCCAGGTTGGCGCTCAGCACGATGTCGAACAGCCCGCGGATCCCCTGCGGCACATTCCGGTCATAGGCTTCGACCAGCTCCGAGACGAGGAACCCGCGCGCCTGGTTCTTCAGCGAAATGTCCGTTTCCCCCTCCTGGACCCAGGAGTTGGCCGCCAGAATCTTCAGGGCGCCGCGGTTGGCCCGGATGGCGGCGGTGATCGGCTCCAGCTGGAGGATGGGGATGATGCTGGTGTACAGGCTTCCGGGCGCCAGGAGGATCAGGTCCGCCTCCCGGATCGCCCGCGTCACCGCGGAGCCGACCGCGGGCCGGCTGTTGAACAGGGCGGTCACCCTGTCCACCGGCGTGTCCCGGCGGGCGGATGCCGACTTGCTCTGCCCGTAGACCGCCACCCCGTTGGCATAGCGGAACTCCAGCTGCCCCGGCGTCGAGGTGGCCGGGAGGATGCGCCCGGCCGGGGCTCCGATCAGGGAGGCGATATGGTCGATTCCCCTCTGGATCTCTCCCAGCCCCGGCGGCCGGTCGGTCCTTCCCCCGGCCGCCCGGAAAATGGCGGCCGTCAGCAGCAGGTTTCCCAGGGCGTGGCCGGCGGGGCGGATGCCCAGGCCCGGCGGCGGCGCACAGGCGCAGGCGCCCAGTTCGGCCAGCGCCCCGGCAAGGCTTTCGGGGCACGACGGACGCATGGCCCGGGGGAGGACGAGCAGGGGGTCGGCCGCCCGCCGGCGGTTTCGGGGATGCCGGTCGAACCGGTGATTGAACAGGCGGTGAACCAGCCGGACCAGTTCGAGCGCTCCCTCTCCGGAGAGCGCGTACGTGCGCTCGAGATTCCGGGGAAGGATATAGGAAAGCAGCAGCTTCCGGATATCTCCCACGCCGATCATGGGAAGCGACTGCAGCAGCCGTCCGGTCGATCCGCCGTCGTCGGTCGTGCAGACGATGGCGGTAAGATGCGGGAAGAACCGCTTCAGCCCCGCGAACGGCTCGTCGGGCCAGTCCGGCGCCTGGGAGTTGCCCCCCACGATCGTGGACAGGCCCGTCCCCCCTCCCAGGACCACGACCCGTGCACGTTGCGGGTCGAAGCGGAGCACCTCCTCCGCCCGTCGGCGCATCTCCTCGGCGGGCGTATCGGAGCCCTGCCCGGTCAGGAGGTACTCCACCAGGTTCTCGACCGGTGTCCGCGACCCGTCCGGGGGCCAGGACACCGCCCGGGGCCAGTCTGAAAACAGATCTTTGTTTGCCTCGCGACGCATGTCCCCAAAAAGTCCGGAGGTTACAGGATTCCTTGTTTGAAGGCGAAAGAGACGGCCTGCGCCTTGCTGTGCAGCTCGAGTTTCACCAGGATGTTCTGTATGTGATTTCTGGCCGTGAAATGGCTGATGTCGAGCTTTCGGGCCAGCGCCTTGGTAGAAAGTCCCTCCGCAAGCAGGGTCAGCACCTCCAGTTCACGCGCCGACAGCGCCGCGAAGGCGGGCCGGCCGACCTGGTCTTGAGGCTGGACGGCGTATCCCTCCGCAGGTCCGGCACCGGGCGCGGCCGCGTTCGGTCCGGAGGATTTCAGTTCCGCGAGGAAGCGGTCGAGGGCCAGCTTCATCCTCCTGTCCCGGGTCACGTCGCGCAGGATGTGCGTGACGAAGGGCGCTTCCGGGGCGGCACTGGACAGGAGGGTGACGTTGATCCAGACCGGGAGGCCGGAGCTGTGGACGGCCTCGAGGTCGAAATTCCCCCGGGGCGTCCCTTCAACCCCGCTCCGGTGCACGGCGCAATCCTGGCCGCAGGGGCCCGCCCCGGCGGGCGCCTTCCCGGAAATCACCTCGAAACAGCTCCGGTGAAGGGTATCCGATTCGGGGTAGCCCAGGATCTTTTCCGCCCCCTTGTTCCAGCGGACGATACGCTTGTGGGCGTCGGTGATGAAGACCCCGTCGGCCGTGTTGCAGAGAATATCCAGATAGTCGCTCTGGCGCATGCCACCATGCCCCCCGGCTGTGCTTCGATGCTTTCCGTTCCCCGGCGCCGAGGCGCCCCGGGCTTTTTCAGTGGATACCACGGAACTTGGACTGAAGAATGGCGATCTTCTCCTGAAGGGTCGGTGTCGGCCCGTCGGAAGCGGGATCTTCATTCCGCTCCGCCGAAGGGGCGCTTTCCGGCTTCCGGGAACCCTCCGGCTTCCGGGGGCCCCGTCTGCGACCGGAGGCTTCCCGCGAACGGTTGGCTCCGGGTCGGTCGGCGCGGGAGGGGTTCCGGGAATCCGGACCGGCCTCGCCGCGGCTCTGCCCTTCTCGCGGAGCCGGGGACGTCTTCCGCCCGCGCCGCTGCGGCTTCTGCCGTCGGCGTCCTCCCCCCAGGAGCGCCTTCATCGACAGCCCTATCCTCTGGGTTTCCATCTCGACCGAAAGGACCTTCACCTGCACGATGTCGCCCACCTTCACCGCCTCGCGCGGATCGCGGATGAAGCGGTTGGACATCTGGCTCAGGTGCACCAGCCCGTCCTGGCGGACCCCGATGTCCACGAAGGCTCCGAAATTGGTGACATTGGTGACCGTCCCTTCCATCGTCATGCCCGGCTGGAGGTCCGACATCTGCCGGACATCGGACCGGAACTTGGGAACCCGGAACGCCCTGCGGGGATCCCGGCCGGGGTGCAGGAGCTCTTCCCGGATGTCGTCGAGAGTGGGGAGCCCGATTTCGTCGGTCACGAAATCATCGAGCTTCAGCGAGGTCACTTTTTCCTGGTTTTCCAGGAGATCCCGGATCTCCCCGCCCTGAGCCGCGGCCATCTTTTCGACCACCGGATAGGCCTCGGGGTGAATCGCGGTGCAGTCCAGCGGATGGTCCCCGTCCGGGATGCGGAGGAAACCGGCCGCCTGCCGGTAGCTGGCGTCATCCAGTCCGATCGCGGTTTTGAGCCCTTCGCGCGATCTGAAAAAATCCTGGGAGTTGCGGAAGCCCACGATCTTGCGGGCGAGCTTGTCGTTGAGACCCGACACGTAGCGCAGGAGCGACTCCCCGGCCGTATTCGGGTTGACCCCCACGCTGTTGACGCAGTACTGGACCGTCTGGACCAACCCGCGGTGCAGCTCCTTCTGATCCACGTCGTGCTGGTACTGTCCGACACCGATGAGCTTCGGGTCGATTTTCACCAGTTCGGCGAGCGGGTCCTGCAGTCTCCGGGCGAGGCTCATGGCGCAGCGCAGGGACGCGCTGGAATCGGGCAGCTCCTCACGGGCGATGCGGGACGACGCGTAGATGGCTATGCCGGCGTCATTGACGCTGGCGATCATGATGTCGTCCGAGCCCGTCTCTGTAACGATCTGTCTCAGGAGGTTTTCCAGTTCACGCGCCCCGGTCCCGGTCCCGAACGCCACCGCCCCTACCTTGTGCCGGGCGATAAGGTCCCGGAGGACGGTGCCGGCATCCCCCACCGATTCCGCGGCTTCGGCTGCCGCTGTCTCGGGCGCGGTTGCCTCGGGTGCCGTCGCTTCGGCTGCCGCTGTCTCGGGCGCGGTTGCCTCGGGTGCCGTCGCTTCGGGCGCCTCAGCCTCAGGCGCGGCCGCTTCGGGTACGGCCGTCTCAGGCGCGGCCGCTTCGGGTACGGCCGTCTCAGGCGCGGCCGCCTCGGGTACGGCCGTCTCAGGCGCCGCCGCCTCGGGTACGGCCGTCTCAGGCGCCGCCTCTTCGGGTACGGCCGTCTCGGGCGCCGCCGCTTCGGGTACGGCCGTCTCAAGCGCCGCCGCTGCCTCGGGTACGGCCGTCTCAGGCGCGGCCGCTTCGGGTACGGCCGTCTCAGGCGCCGCCGCTTCGGGTACGGCCGTCTCAGGCGCCGCTGCCTCGGGCGCTGTAGCCTTGGAATCAACAGCCTCAGGCGCCGTTGTTTCGGTGCCGGCCCCGGCATCGGCCGGCGGCGGGCATGGGGCTTCATCCCGCCCCGACGAAACTTCAAGCCTGGCGATCCCGGGGGCGTCACCCAGCACCGCGGCGGTCGGTCCGGCGGGTGAGTCGGCTCGGGGAGCGGGGGAGGGAGCGGCCGCGGCCGCGGGGGATGTCCCGGCCGCGGGGGAGAAGCGGACCCTGGCCCCTTCCAGAAACCTGCCGGTTTCATCGATCACGGCCACGCTGCATTCGTTTCCCTTGCCCCAATCCACTCCCATGGCGACGATCGGGCCGGCCGGGGGGGATAGGAGCAGATTGGCCAGGTTTTCCTGGAATATCCTGATGGCTTCCCGGTCGGCGCGTTCCTTGAGCTGGCTCCGGACTTCCGACTCGATCATCGGCCGCAGGATGCGGTTGTAGCTTTCACGGACGGCCGCCTCGATCACCGGGGTGAACAGGGACTCCCGGTCCCTGATGTGGGCCGCCGCCAGGAATTCGATGGCCCTGGCGTTGTCTCCCTCGATGGAGGAGATGAGCACCCCCTCCTTGCACCCCCTGCGGATGGCCAGAACCCTGTGAGACGGGATCGTGGTGACCGGCTCCCTGCGGTCGTAGTACATCGCGTACTTGGTCTTCTGCCCGGCCTTGGCGGGGACCACGGAGGATGCCAGCAGGCCCTCGCTCCAGAGCATCTCGCGCAGTTTCTTGCGGTGCTCGAAATTTTCCGCCACGTATTCCGCGAGGATGTCCACGACCCCTTCGAGCGCCTGCTCCCGGTTGAGGATGCCCTTGGAGGGATCGACAAAAACGTCGATGTGCTCCTCCGCGCTCCAGGCGTCGAGCTCCTGGTTCCAGAAGTATTCGGCCAGGGGCTGGAGCCCCTTTTCGATCGCTTCCATGGCGCGCGTCTTCTTCCGGGGGCGGAACTGGTGCTCGAGGTCGGCCAGTTCGGCCCTGGAAAAGGAGCTTTCGATCTGCGTCCTCAGTTCCTCTGTCAGCCGTCCCTGTTCGGAAAGGGTCTTCACCAGGGACGCCCGCTGATCGAGCACCCCCCGGTAGTGGGCCATGCGGTCCTGGATGGCCCGGACCTTCGCTTCGTCCATCCCCGCGGTGGCCTCCTTGCGGTAGCGGACGATGAAGGGGCCGGTGAACCCGGTTTTCAAAAGGGTGACGACGGCCGAAACGGAAGCTTCGGGTATCGCGGTTTCCAGGGCAATTCTACCTATGATCGCAGCATCCATGCGCGCTATTCTTACCGAGGTGGAAGGCAGAATCAACCGGTAAATGCGGCCCCGGTCCCGCCGGGGAGCCGGCGGCGGTTGTGCCTGCCGGGGGCGTTGGGATACAGTGGTGGATAAAGGGCCCCGGGGCCTGATACAATCCCCGTGACGCTTTCAGGTCGCCGGGGATCCGGTAACGGTATCCATATCCCGAGGTTGCGCATGATTCCAGAGAGCCCTGCAGGACCGGACCTCACCCGTCCCGTCCCCCCGCGCACCGATCTCTCCAGCAGCATGCTCCATCGCCATGAACAGCCGCTCGGGGCTTTTTTCTCCCCTCGCACCGTCGCGGTCCTCGGCGCCACCGAAAGCGCCGACAGCATCGGCAGGGCGGTGCTGTGGAACCTGGTGACCAACCCGTTCGGCGGCACCGTCTTTCCCGTCAACCCCGAGCACGCGAGCGTCCTGGGGATCAAGGCGTACCCCGCCCTCTCCGCGGTCCCGGAAAAGGTGGACCTGGCCGTGGTGGCGACCCCGGCCGAATCGGTCCCCGACCTGGTCGCCGAATGCGTGGAGGCCGGGGTCAAGGCGGCCGTCATCCTTTCCGCCGGCTTCAAGGAGACCGGGCCCGCCGGCCTGAAAATCGAGGAGACGATCCTGGCCAACGCCCGGCGCGGGACGCTGCGCATCATCGGCCCCAACTGCCTGGGGGTCATGAGCCCGCTGACCGGGCTGAACGCCACCTACGCCGGCGGCATGGCGAGGGCGGGGAACGTGGCCTTCCTCAGCCAGAGCAGCGCCCTGTGCACCGCCGTGCTCGACTGGAGCCTGCGGGAAATGGTGGGCTTCAGTTCCTTCATTTCCGTCGGATCGATGCTCGATGTCGGGTGGGGGGATCTGATCGATTACCTCGGCGAGGACCAGCGGACCCGCAGCATCCTGATCTACATGGAATCGATCGGGGATGCGCGCGCCTTTCTCAGCGCCGCCCGGGAGGTGGCCCTTACCAAACCCATCATCCTCATCAAGGGGGGGAGGACGGAGCCGAGCGTGCGCGCCGCCGCATCGCACACCGGTTCCCTGGCCGGGGCCGATGATGTCCTGGACGCGGTCTTTCGCCGCGGGGGCGTGCTGCGGGTCAACAACATCTCCGACCTTTTTTACATGGCGGAGGTCCTGGCCAAGCAGCCCAAACCGAGGGGGCCGCGCCTGGCCATCGTCACCAACGCCGGGGGGCTGGGGGTGATGGCCACCGACGCCCTCATCAGCGGGGGGGGGGAGCTGGCCTCCCTGGGGGCGGAATCGGTGGAGGAACTCGACCGGCTTCTGCCCGAATACTGGAGCCACATCAACCCCGTCGACATCCTCGGCGACGCCTCCCCTGAGCGCTACCAGAGCGCGGTGGAAATCGCCGCCAAGGATCCCGGCAGCGACGGCGTCCTGGTCATCCTGGCGCCCCAGGCCGGCACGGATTCCACCCGGACCGCGGAGCAGCTGAGGCCGCTGGCGCGGCTGGGCGACAAGCCGATCCTGGCCAGCTGGATGGGGGGGGCGGCCGTGGCGGCGGGCGAGGCCATCCTGAACCGGAACAACATCCCCACCTTCCCCTACCCGGATACCGCCGTGCGGGCGTTCAATTACATGTGGCGCTATACCTACAACCTGCGCGGCCTGTACGAAACGCCCATGCTCACCCCCTCCCTGGACGAGGTGAGGGACCGGACGCTGGCGGAGGAGAGGGTCCGCGCGGCGCGGGAGGCGGGGCGGACGCTGCTGAATGAATTCGAATCCAAGAAGATCCTGGAGGCCTACGCCATCCCCTCCGTGGAAACGCGCATGACGACGGCGGAGGAGGATGCGGTCCGGCTGGCCGGGGAGATCGGGTACCCCGTGGTGCTCAAGCTCGCCTCCGACCGGATCGCGCACAAGCACCAGGCCGGGGGCGTGCGGCTCAATCTCGGGGATGCGGCGGCCGTGCGCCGGGCGTTCCAGGGGATCCGGGAGACGGTCCTCGACCGTTACGGCCCCGATCACTTCCAGGGGGTCACCGTACAGCCGATGATCCGCTCCGACGGGTTCGACCTCATCATCGGGAGCTTTCTCGATCCACAGTTCGGCCCGGTGCTGATGTTCGGCTCCGGGGGGAGGCAGCTGGAGATTTACCGGGACCGGGCGCTGGCCCTCCCGCCGCTCAACATGACGCTGGCGCGGCGGCTCATGGAGCAGACGAGGGTTTACGAGGCGATGAAAAAGCGGCCCGACATCGACCTGCAGGCGCTCGAGCAGCTGCTGGTCCTGTTCAGCCTGCTGGTGGTGGAACAGCGCTGGATCCGGGAAATCGATATCAACCCGCTGCTGGTCGGCGCCGACCGGACCCTGGCCCTGGACGCGAGCATCATCGTGCACGAGGCGCTGACGCCCCCGGAATCGCTCCCCCGGCTGGCGATCCGCCCCTATCCGACCCGCTATGTCTTTCCCTGGACCATGCCGGACGGCACCGCCGTCACCATTCGGCCGATCCGGCCGGAGGACGAGCCGTTGATGGTCCGGTTTCACGAGACCCTTTCGGAACGGAGCGTCTATCTCCGCTATTTTCACAACCTGCGCCTGGCTCAGCGCATCGCGCACGAACAGCTCACCCGCATCTGTTTCATCGACTACGGGCGCGAGATCGCCCTGGTCATTCTGAACAAGGGGCCCGCCGGGGAGGACATCATCGCCATCGGCCGGCTGATCAAGGTCCCCGGGACCCGGGACGGGGAATTTGCCATCCTCGTCAGCGACCAGTGGCACCACCGCGGGCTGGGCCACGAGCTGCTCAAGCGGCTGCTGGAAGTCGGGCGCGCGGAGAAACTCGAACGTGTGTACGGTGAGATCCTCCCGGAGAACCGGGACATGCTGCGGGTGTGCGACAAGCTCGGTTTCCGGCGCCTGTATTGCGCGGAAGAAGGGGTCGTCCGGGCCGAGCGGGAACTGTAGGGATGCATCCGGACCGCGGGTGCGGATCCGGGGTAACACTGTCGTGAACGGACTTTTACTTTTGCGCCGGAGAATTCGATATGGATCTGAGTGCCCGATACCTGGGATTGAATTTGAGAACGCCCCTGGTCCCCTCCGCCTCCCCCCTTTCGGAGGACGTGGACTCCATCAAGCGCCTGGAGGACGCCGGCGCCGCGGCCGTGGTGCTGCATTCGGTTTTCGAAGAGCAGGTGAGGGGCGAGCAGGAGGCGGTCGAGTACCATAGGATGTACGGTACGGACAGCTTTCCCGAGGCCCTTTCCTTTTTCCCCGAGCCCGCCCAGTTCGCCACCGGTCCCGAGGAGTACCTCGACAAGATCCGCAAGGCGAAGGAGTCGGTGAAGATCCCCATCATCGGCAGCCTGAACGGCGCGGCCCTGGGCGGGTGGGTCGATTTCGCGCGGCAGATCGAACAGGCGGGGGCCGATGCGCTCGAGCTGAACGTCTACTCCGTGCCCACGGAAATGGACCGCAACGGCGCCGAGGTGGAGCAATCGTGCATCGACATCCTCAAGGGGGTGAAATCGGTGGTCCATCTGCCGGTGGCCATCAAGCTGCACCCCTTTTTCAGCAACATGGCCCACATGGCCAAGCGGCTGGACCGGGAGGGGGCGGACGCCCTGGTCCTCTTCAACCGCTTTTACCAGCCCGACATCGACCTGGAAAACCTCGAGGTGCGGCCGCGCATCAACCTCAGCACCCCGCAGGACATGCGCCTGCCGCTGCGGTGGGTGGCCATACTCTACAGCCGGGTGAAAGCCGATCTGGCGGCCACCAGCGGGATCCACTCGGCCCAGGACGTCCTCAAGATGCTGATGGCGGGGGCCGATGTCACCATGCTCTGTTCGGTGCTGTTGACCCGGGGGGTGGACGCCCTGCGGCAGATCGAGACCGACATGAGCAACTGGATGGCGGAGCACGACTACCAGTCGGTGCGGCAGTTGCAGGGGTCGATGAGCCAGAAGTACTGTTCCGACCCGGCCGCCTTCGAGCGCGCCCAGTACATGAAGACCCTCATGTCCTACCGGCGGGAGTGAGAGGGCGGCCGTCACAGCGTGCCCCGTTCCAGAACGCCCCGGACGTGGCTCGAGATCGCGTAGCGGACGCCGTCGGTCTCGAAGGTGACGGCCCCCAGCTCCGCCGTGACGAGGACCCGGGCGCGGTGCCGTTCGAGGCGCTTCAGCACCTCCGGGGAGGGATGGCCGAACGGGTTGCGGCTCCCCGCGGAGATGACGGCCCAGCGCGGCGAGGAGCTTTCCAGAAACGTATCCGAGGTGGCCGACCGGCTGCCGTGGTGCGCGACCTTCAGAAGAAGGCTCTCGAGGGGGAAGCCGCGCGCCAGGAGCTCCTTCTCCCCGTGTTTTTCGAGGTCGCCCGTCAGCAGGGCCGAAAAGCGGCCGTAGGCGAAGCGGATCACGAGCGAGCGGTCGTTGGCCGCCGTCGGCGCGCCCTCCCGGACCGGGTGGAGGACCCGGATGCGGACCGCGCCCCGGTCGAGCACGGCCCCCCGGCCCACCCGGGTCACGGGGATCCCTTTTCGATCCGCGGCCGCGAGGATCCTGGCCAGGATGCGCGCATCCCCCCGCGCGGGAGCGCAGCCGAATGCGCGGACGGCGAAGTTCGACAGGACCGCGGGGACCCCTCCGGCGTGATCCAAATCCGCGTGCGACAGGAGAACCCTCTCCGGCCGGAGGATCCACCGGTGCCAGAGGTAGCGGCTTACGACCGCTTCGCCGATGTCGAACCCCTCCCCGCTCTCCTCCTCCGCCGGGGGGAGGACGAGGCCCCCCGCGTCCAGGAGCCACAGGCCGCCGTCGGGAAAACGGATGACGATCGCATCCCCTTCGCCGACATCCAGGAAGGTGAAGCCCAGGACCGGGCCGGAGTCCCCCCCGTCCCCCCGTCCGGCCAGCGCGGGCCGGGGCCGGAACCGGTCGAGGGTGGACTGCACGAGGGGGGTCGGGGCCGTGGCCGGGACCAGGAGAAGGGCGGCCATGAGGGCCGCCGGGACCCAGCGCCTGCGCCACCCGAGGAAGTACCAGAGGAAAAGGAGGCCGATCCCCCCCCACACCCAGGCGGCCGGCGGGGTCGGGCATCGCTGCCAGGCGCCGGGGACCGCGGCCGCGCCGCGGGCGCAGGCGAGGAGGAGGGCGGCGCATTTTCCGGCGATCGGCACGAGGGCCGCCCCGGGCCCTCCGGGGGCCAGGGCGGCCCCGAGGCCGGCGGCAAGGGTCAGGGAGGAGAGCGGAACCATGACCACGTTGGCCAGTGGCCCGATCCAGCTGATGCGGTTGTAGTTGTGGGCCAGCAGGAGTCCGATCCACAGTTCGACCGCCAGCGATAGGAGAACCAGGCTCCCCGCCGCCGCCACGGCGCCGGCCGCATGGCGGCAGACCCATTGAAACGCCCGCGCGGCGGCGGGGGAAACCCGGTCGGCCATGGCCTCGGCGGTCAGTTCGAGCCCGAAACGCAGGCGCCGCCCGAGGCGGTGCCACCGGCCCGGCCGGAGGAAGAGGCGCTCCGCTTCGCCCGTGTGCCGCGCGGGCGCGCAGACGGGGTGCCAGCACTCTTCGATGAGGGGGGACGCGGTCATCACGATGGCCAGGACCGAAAGGAAAGAGAGCTGGAAACCGATTTCGAACAGCCAGTCCGGGTTGGCCGCCAGCAGGATGAGGGCCGCGGCGAAAAGGAGGTTGACCGAATCGGCGTGCCGCAGGAGCATGCGCCCGAGCAGGTAGAGCGCAAACACCCAGAAACAGCGGGTGATGCTCGCCTGGAAGCCGACGATCACCGTATAGGCCAGGATGGCCGTGCCCGCCGTCAGGTAGCGGAGGCGTTCCGGGAGCCGGGCGCGCCGGGCCAGGCAGAGGAGAACCCCCGCGATCCAGGCGACATGAAGGCCGGACACCACCAGGACGTGAAGCGTTCCCGAGTTTCTGAAGGCCTCGCTGACAGGAGCGGTCAGCTCCGTGTAGTCTCCTATCGTCAGGCTGGCCAGGATCGCGGCTTCCACCCCCTTCCCCCGGTCGGCGAGGGGCCGGAAGGCCTTCCGCACGCGCGTGCGCGCACGCCCGGCGAGATCGGTCACCGGGCCGGAGCACCCCCCCGGCTCGATTTCCAGCAGCCGGGGTGATTTGGTTCTGCCGACGATCCAGACTCCGCGCCGGGCCAGCCGGGCGACCCGGTCCTCCGACCCCGGGTTTTCGAAATTGCGGGGCCGCCGCCAGACGCCCCACCCCCTGACCCGGTCCCCCCGTGCGAGCAGGGGCGTCCTCCCGCTCTCACCCCGCGCCCCGGGATGGGTGACGCGCAGAATTCCCATCCCCCGGCACGGGATCCATCCCGCTCCCCGGCGCCGGGCGAGCAGGCGGAGCGTGTGCACGCTTTCCCCGCCCCGGATCCGTCCGTCGTCGACGACGCAGGCGTCGAAGGCGGAGGGTTCGTCCAGGGGAAAGTCCCCCCGGGCGAGGGCGTGCCGGAGGTGGGCGCGCGGGACCCCATCGCGATGCGCCGCGGCCGCCAGGAATCCCGCCGCCGCCACGGCCGCCAACCCGAGCGCCAGGGCCCGGCCCTGCAGGCCGCGGTGGAGGGCCAGGCCCGAGGCGGCGGCCAGCATGAGGCCCGCCGCGAGGATCCCGCCGAAGGCGTGGTCCCGGAAGGCCCCGGCCAGGAGAATCCCGAGGGAGAAGGAAAGGGCCACGGCCGCCATGGGGCGGGCGGAGTGAGCGCGGGCAATGGGGGAGGGGAGGGCGGGGTGCGGGGATTGGAGGGGGTCCGGATCCGGCGTGGCTACACCCTCGCGAGGCGGACGACGGTTTCGAAGTGATAGCTCTGGGGAAACAGGTCGAGCCCCTCCACCGATTCGATCCGGTAGGGATCGGGGACGAGGCGGGCCAGGTCGCGGCAGAGGGTCTGGGGATCGCAGGAGACGTACACGATTCTGGCGGGGCGCCACCGGCGGAGCTGCTCCATGACCCGTTCCCCGGCGCCGGAGCGCGGAGGGTCGAGGACGACCAGGCCGAAATCGCGCTGCTCCGTCCCCTGCATCCATTCGGCGACATCGGCGCACACCGTCTGGAGATGACCGAAGCCGGCCTCGGCGACGTTGGACCGCAGCAGCCGGCAGGCGGACGGAGAACCCTCGACGGCGACCCCTTTTCGGAAGGTGCGCGCCAGGGGGAGCGACAGGAGGCCGACCCCGGCGAAAAGATCGAGCGCCGCGGCCGGGTCGCAATTCCGCGCGGCGGCGGCCACCGCCCCGGCCAGGTCCTCCACCAGGAAATCGTTGGCCTGGAAGAAGACGTCGGGCGTCAGCCGGAAGGTGAATCCGCCGACCTGGCGCCGCAGCGTCCCCCCCGGACCGGCGGCCCAGGAGCCCTCCTGTTCCGAGCAGGCGATGTCGATCTCCCCGGCCTCCCGTCCGGCTCCGGGGCTCCCGAGGCGCACCCGCAGCGCTTTGAGGGCCTCGTTCAGCGAAGGCCGGAAGAGGGGGCAGTGATCGATATCCAGGACGGTGTGCGAACCGCCCCGGAAGAAACCGACGGCGGCATCGGCCCCGATCCTGGCGAACCGCATCCTGGCCCGGGATCGGTATCCGAACGGCCGGGGGGAGGGCTTCATGGAGACAGGCAGTCCGGAGGTTTCTGGAAATTTATGGTGCAGCAGCTCCTCGAGGATCCCCCGTTTGGCTTCCACCTGCTGGGCATATTCGAGATGCTGCCAGTGACATCCCCCGCAGGCGCCGAAATGGGGACAGGCGGGGTCCGTCCGCCCCGGCCCGGGATCCAGGACCCGCACGGCGGAGGCGCGGACAAAGTTTTTCTTCTCCTCGACCGGCCGCACCAGCAGGGTGTCCCCCGGGGCCGAGAAGGGGACGAAGACCACCTTCCCCTCGTGCCGGCCCAGGCCGTCACCGCCGTAGACCAGCCGTTCGATCCGGAGCGTGAACGTGCTCGGCATCTCTTCCCCGTCCATGAATGAAGGCCTCCCGGTCCGGATCAGAGCCGGAAAAGGCTGAGTTCCCCGATCCCGAACTTTCGTCGGATCCGGTCGTGCATGAAGTTTTCGCGGATCCGTGCGAAGGTCTCCTTCGGCAGCCTCTTTTTGTACTCCTTGAGTTCCTTTCGGGCTTCAGTCTCCCATTCGGCCGCCTCTTCGGCCGGGACGCGGCCGCCGAGCTCCTCCATCAGCAGATCGTCGAGGATTCGAAGGTCGCGTTCGAGCGCTTCCGGGTCGATCCGTGCGCCCGCGCGCCGGGAGCGCGCGATCTCCTCGAGCCGGGCCCGGACGCGGACCACGCCTTCGGGAGCGCCTCCGGGGTATTGTTTCGCCGAGAGGGCGTTTATTTCAGCCATTCTCCCCTCGAGGAAGGCGCCGATCTCCTCCACTCCCGGGCCGCCCCCCCCGGGATCCTCCGGGGCCTCGCCCCCCCCGCGGGCGCTCTCCCCGGTGTCCTCCCCGACATGCGCCTCCGCGTAGTCGGCGTAGGCCTCCATGACCGCGTCATGACAGTAGCAGAGGCTGCTGACCTTGGAATGCCCTCGGGGGCGCCGCGCGCTGAAGCCGTCCATGGCGATGTCGATGCCGCGCAGTGCTATATGCAGCGGGATGCCGGCGTCGCGCCAGGCGGCGATGAGGTTCCAGTCCGTCGGGGAGATCAGCAGGTGCTTGCCCCGCCTCCGCACGAAATGTTCCTCGATTTCGGTGAAGTAATTGTAGTAGTTCATCCTCTCCAGCCGGAAAAGGGGATTGTGCCATAAAAAGGGGGAGAAGGGGAGCCGCGGCGGCCCGGGTGCTTTCAGGGGATCAGGCCGACCTGGAGGGGGGGGCGGGAAGGGGGGCTGGCCTCGACGGTAAAATCGATCCTTCCGAGCGTCTGGCCCGATTCGGTCTCGACCTCCACCCTCCATCGTCCCGGTGTGATCCCCTGTTTGCGCGTATAGCCCCGGAAACCCCGTTCCCGCCCTCCCCGGATCTCGAACCGGATGCGGTCCGTCTGCACCCATCCCCCGCCCTCGGCGGCGCGGCTCCAGACATGGCTTATGGGGACGCGGAACTTCGGGGGCGCGAATATGGCGGTATAGCAGTAGGCGCTTTCTCCCGGCGCCAGGTAAAAGGGGTCGTCCCATTTCTTCCAGAACCGCCACGGCGGACCGGGTACGTGCTTCACCTCGTAACCGCCCGGGGCGCGCGCCACGTGGTGGTAGATCCCCGCCGATTTCAGCGCCAGCGGGACCGGGGGGATGAGGCTGGCGAGGTAGAGGAGGTTCACCGCGAGGAGCGTGAGCCCGATCCACGGGAGGACGGGCCGCAGCGCGAGGCGCCGCGGCACCCCCGCCCTCCCGAGCGCCAGGGAGAAGACCGCAAGGCTCACCCCCAGGCTGAGGACCCCGGCCAGCGCGAAGATGGCGCCGTTGACGGCCGCCAGGACCACCGGCAGGAAGAAGGCGAAGAAGGAAAGGAGGCAGAAGGTGTAGAGAACGGCGAGCAGGCGGCCGTCCTCGAGCCGGTCGTGCAGGAACTCGTTGCCGATCCAGAGGGCGACGAGGATCAGGAAGAAGATCTGGGTCCTGGTGAAGGAGGCGCTCTTGAAATAAAAGATGACGTAGCTCGAAAACAGGCCGCCGAACAGGAACTGCAGGACCCAGGGGAAGCAGGGGCGCAGTTTTGCCGCCGGCCCGGGGAGGGGGATCCCCGCCCGGCTCCTGAGGATGAGGACTATCAGGATCCCCGCGGCCGCCAGGTAGGAGAGCAGGAGCGCGTTGTCCAGAAGGTTGTCGATACGGGTCAGCGTCAGGGAATCCCAGAGGAATCCGGCGCCGAACAGGGCGATGCCCGAATATCTCTCGTGGCGGCGGTACCAGAGCGCAAGCGCCCTTGCCGCCTCTGACAGCCGGGGTCGCGCGTTCGGGGGGAAGGGATCGGGAGGCATGGCTTTTGGGGCGCGCCCGCAGGCGCCCGCCCGCAGGCGCGCCCGCCCGCAGGCGCGCCCGCCCGCAGGCGCGCCCGCTGCGGCAGAGTCAGTGTTTGAAATGCCGGATCCCGGTGAAGACCATGGCGATTCCCCTGCTGTCGGCGGCTTCGATGACCTCCGCGTCGCGCACCGACCCGCCCGGCTGGATGACGGCCCTGACGCCGTACTCGGCGGCGGCCAGCAGCCCGTCGGGGAAGGGGAAGAAGGCGTCCGAGGCCATGGCGCAGCCCTCGAGCGGGAGATGGGCCTTCATCGCCCCCCACTTCACCGCGTCCACGCGGCTGGTCTGCCCGGCGCCGATTCCGAGCATCCGATCGGCGCCGGAGAAGACGATGGCGTTGCTCTTGACATGCTTGACAACGCGCCAGCCGAACAGCAGCGCCTCCAGTTCCTCGCGCGAGGGGGCGCGCCTGGTGACCGTCTTGAGTTCATCGGGGCCGAGGAAATAGGTGTCCCTGTCCTGGAGGAGGAAGCCGCCGCTGATCTGGCGGTGCTGCGGCGCGACCGGGGCGGCGCCGCTCACCCGCAGCAGCCGGAGGTTTTTCTTCTGCCTCAGGATGTCGAGCGCATCGGGTGCGAAATCGGGGGCCAGCACGACCTCCACGAAAGTCCGGTTGATTTCCTCCGCCGTGTCCCGATCCACCGGGCGGTTGAGCGCCACCACCGAGCCGAAGGCCGAGACCGGATCGCTGTCGCGTGCCAGGGCGTACGCCTCCGCGAGCGTGTCGGCCTGGGCCACGCCGCAGGGGTTGGTGTGCTTGATGACCGCGGCCGCGGGGCGGTCGAACTCCAGCGCCAGGTTCCAGGCGGCGTCCGAATCGAGCAGGTTGTTGTAGCTGAGCTCTTTTCCGTGCAGCACTTCGGCCCCGGCCACGCCCGCCTCCGGCTCCCCCGCCCGGCGGTAGAGCGCCGCGCGCTGGTGCGGGTTTTCGCCGTATCGCAGGTCGCGGACCTTGCCGAGGGCCAGCACCTCCAAGGCGGGAAGGGCGTCCTCCGGTTTTTCGGCCCCCTCTCCCGACCACGCCCTTTCCGCGAACCACGCGGCGATGGCGCTGTCATAGGAAGCGGTGGCCGCGAACGCCTTCTGCGCCAGCCGGAAACGGGTGCCGGCGCCGAGGGCGCCCTCATGGAGTTCCATTTCGGCGAGGACCCAGGCATAGTCGGCGGGGTCGGTGACGACGGCCACGCCCGCGTGGTTTTTGGCCGCCGAGCGGATCATGCTGGGCCCGCCGATATCGATCTGCTCGATGACCTCGGGATAGGCGATTCCTTCCCGCGCCGCGGTCTCCCGGAAGGGATAGAGGTTGACGACGACCATGTCGATCGGCAGGATCCCCTGCCGCTGCATCTGGGAACGGTGCGACGGATTGTCCCGCAGCGCCAGCAGGCCGCCGTGAATCCTGGGGTGCAGTGTCTTGACCCGGCCGTCCATGATTTCGGGGAAGCCGGTATAGTCGGACACGTCGATGACGGGGACCCCCCGCTCCCGGAGAAAGGCGGCGGTGCCCCCGGTCGAGAGCAGTTCGACCCCCATTTCCCGAAGGCGCCCCGAAAGTTCGGCCAGACCGCTCTTGTCGGAAACACTTATCAAAGCACGTTGTATGCGGATCAAGCTCCACCTCCTCGTGTCGATGAAGATAAAAGAAACAGTATACGCGATCCGCCGCCCGGTGCCAGATGCAGATTGAGCCTCCCGGTCCCCCGCCCCTGCGGCGCCCGGGGGCGGGTGGTTATTTTCCGCTTGACAAAAATAAATTGTGTCGACTACGCTCAATCCAATTAAATCTCTAGTAGTTTGTTTGGTTTAAAAAGGGGGCCTGGACAGCATTGCATTTTGGGACGGCAAGCCGTCTCAATTCAGGATGTGCGAGGGAATGTTCTGGGTTTTTTTAGGGGATGTTCTATGAGTAAGATTACGGGTACGGTCAAGTGGTTTAACAACACCAAGGGATATGGTTTCATCTCCCAGCCTACCGGAGCGGATGTGTTCGTGCATTACAGCTCCATCCAGGAAAAGGGTTACCGCACTCTCCGCGAAGGGGAGCAGGTGGAGTTCGACGTCAAGCTGGGTCCCCGTGGTCCGCAGGCGGAGCACGTCGTGAGGCTCGAACCGCAGCCGGAGCAGCCTGCGGTCTAGGACTCCCGCTTTCGGGCGGGGTCAGGTTTCAACGGTTTCCGCCGCGGCGGTGAACCGGATCGACTCTTCCTTGAGCGCAATGGTGAAGGCCACCCGGGAGCATCCATGCTGTTGCCGGATGCTCCGGGTCCGGGTGGCCACAAGCTCTGCAAATTGCGGATAGGAAATCTGCGCCTTCCCCCGTTCCGTTTTGCGGGCCGCCACCAGCGCTTCGTACAGTTTCCGCACCTTCCCCTCCTCGGCCTCCGGGTCGGATATGGAAATCCGGAGCGCCGGGCCCGGCATGGGCGCCGTGGACGGCGTAGGCGCCGCGGACGGCGTGGGCGCCGCGGCGGCCTTGGATCCGGCGCCTCCCGCTCCCTCGGCCCCCATCTCCCGCTCCTGCTGGGTGCGCCTCCAGAGATCGCGATAGACGTAGTAGCGCGCGACCAGGGTATTGAACCGGAAGCGCTGGGAAAAGGAGAGGTCCGCGCTTTCGGACAGTTTCTTCACCAGCCTTTCGATGCGCAGGCGCAGTTCATCGGGGGCCTTCCCCTGGTTTCCGTGAAAGAAGATGTGGTACTCGATCTTTAACCGCCGCAGCCCCTCCTCCAGGCTGGTCAGTTCCTCGTCATGCATCGCATCCCCCCCGCAAACGCCGATTGACAGCCTTCCCCCGGCTGTGCTGAAATGCCCCAATGAAAAACGAGCCTCCCCAGGAAATTCTCCGCCGGATCCCGGCCGTCGACCAGCTGCTCCTGCGCCCGGCGATCGCCTCCTGGGTGGAGTCCACCGGGCACGAGTTCGTCGTGGCCGAGATTCAGCGCCTGCTGGCCGAGGTCCGCGCCGCGATTCTGTCGCAGGATGCCGACGCCGGGACCACCCCCGAACAGCTAGAGGCCGCCCTCGGCGCGAGGCTGGGGCGGCGTTTGCGCCCGGGACTCGGTCCGGTGATCAACGCGTCCGGTGTCATCCTGCACACCAACCTGGGGCGGGCGCCGCTGTCGGCCGGCGCCCGTGAGACTTTATCGGCACATTCCGCCGGTTACACCAACCTGGAATACGATCTTTCCGAAGGGAAGCGGTCCCAGAGGGACAAGCTGATCCAGCCCCTGTTGCGGGAAGTGCTGGGGTGCGAGGACGCCGCGGTCGTCAACAACAACGCCGCCGCCGTCTACCTGATCCTCGACACGCTGGCCCGCGGCCGGGAGGTCATCGTCAGCCGGGGAGAACTGGTGGAGATCGGCGGATCCTTCCGCATCCCGGAGATCATGGCCCGCAGCGGCGCCCTTCTTCGCGAGGTGGGGACCACCAACAAGACCCGGATCGGGGACTACGAATCGGCCCTCAACGAAAACACGGCCCTGCTGCTGAAGGTCCATCCCAGCAACTACCGGATGCACGGGTTCACCGAAAAGCCCGCGCTCGAGGCCCTGGTCGATCTCGCCCGGCGCCGCCGGGTCCCCCTGGTCGAGGATATCGGCAGCGGCTGCCTGGTCGACCTCAGGCCCTACGGCATCGCGGATGAGCCGACGGTCCAGGCGAGCCTGTCCTCCGGCGTCGATCTCATCTCCTTCAGCGGGGACAAGCTGCTGGGCGGCCCGCAGGCCGGGATCATCGCCGGCGCGCGGAGCCTGGTGGAGCCGATCCGCAAAAATCCCCTGATGCGGACCTACCGCGTGGACAAGCTCGTCTACGGCGCCCTGGAGGCCACCCTCGGGAGCTACCGCTTCGGGCGCGCCGCCGCGGAGATCCCCGTGGTGCGCATGATCGCCATGACGGTCGAGGAAACCCGGCGGCGCGCCCGCCGCTTCGCCCGGCGGCTGCGTCCCCTTCTTCCCGGGGGGGCGGCGGTGCATCTCGTCGAGGGGGAATCGGTGGTCGGGGGCGGATCCTGTCCCGAAAGCGCCCTCCCCTCGATCCTGGTCTCCCTGGAGTCGGAATCGGTCCGCCCCGGCGTGATCGAGTCGCGGCTGCGTTCGCTCGATCCCCCCGTGATCATAAGGATCGAGGGGGACCGGGCGCTCGTCGATCTGCGCACCGTGCTCCCGTTCCAGGAGAAGGTCCTGGCCGAAAGCCTCCTCGAAGCGGTCTCCCCCGGTTTCGAGCGCGCCCCCGGACCGTCGGGCGGCTAACGGCCGCCGGCCACGGAAAAGGTCAGGCGGGCGGCCTCGAGGTCCACGCGGTCGAGCCGCACCCGGACCCGCGAGCCGAGCTGGAACCGCCGCCGCCGCCGTTCCCCGACATGGGTGCGGGTCTTTTCCAGGTAGCGGTACCGGTCGTCGATCAGGGTCTCGGCCGGGACGAATCCTTCCACGAAGGGATCGAGCAGCTCCACGAAGAATCCCTGGCGGGAGGGGGAGAAGACCACGGCCTCGAACTCCTCGCCCACCCTTCCGGCCATGAACTGCGCTTTCTTGAACTGCTCGATTTCCCGCTCGGCTTCGTCGGCGTTCCTTTCGCGCTCGGAGGCGTGCCGCGCGATTTCGGGGAGGCGCCGGGCCAGGCGCACCCGCCACCCGGCGGACTCTTTCCCGCCGAGGAGGCGCTTGAGCAGACGGTGCACGACCAGGTCGGGGTATCTCCGGATCGGGGCGGTGAAGTGGGTGTATTCCTCCAGCGCCAGGCCGAAATGCCCCGCATTTTCCGTCGAGTAGCGCGCCTGCATGAAGGACCGGAGCATGAGATAGGCCAGGAATTTCTGCTCCGGACTCCCTTCGAGTCCCCGGATGAATTTCTGGAAATCCCCGGGGACATATTCCTCCCCGCTCCTTGGCAGCCGGTGGCCGAGGACCTGGGCGAATTCGGCGAA
The DNA here is from genome assembly GCA_012729555.1 of Acidobacteriota bacterium. Classification (NCBI taxonomy): domain Bacteria; kingdom Pseudomonadati; phylum Acidobacteriota; species Acidobacteriota bacterium. The sequence continues at coordinate 49,625 of JAAYCX010000012.1, read as the reverse complement.
CTCCTCGACCTTGCGCGGGTCGGGTTTTTCGTGGATGCGGTAGAGCGCCGGTCCCCCCGAGGAGGTGAGAGCCAGGGCGACCTGCTCGTTGACCAGGAGCATGAACTCCTCGATGATGCGATGGGCGATGTTGCGCTCCGTAGGGATGATGCCCGTCACCCGCCCCTCCGGGTCGAACCGGATGTCGGCTTCCGGCAGGTCGAAATCCACGGCCCCCCGGGCGTACCGTTTCCGCGCGAGGGCGCGGCAGAGCCCCTGCATGTCTTCCAGGAGGGGGATCAGGTCGGCGTGGCGCGCCCCTTCATCGGGCGCCCTGCCGAGCAGGATCCCGGCGACGGCGGTGTAGGTCAGGCGGGCGCGGCTTCGGAGCACCCCTTCGGTGAAGCGCCGGGCGACGACGCGCCCCCGGGGTGTGACCTCCACGAGGGCCGACAGCACGAGGCGGTCCACCCCCGGTTTCAGGCTGCATATCCCGCTCGAGAGCCTCGGGGGGAGCATCGGGATCGCCCGATCGGGGAAATAGACCGAGGTGCCCCGGGCATAGGCGGCCGCGTCCAGTTCCGAACCTTCGTGGACGTAGTGGGAGACGTCGGCGATGTGCACGCCGAGGAGCCAGTTGCCCGAGTCGAGCCGCCGGAGGCTGACGGCGTCGTCAAAATCGCGCGCGCTTTCCCCGTCGATGGTTACGGCCGTCTCGGCGCGAAAATCCTCCCGCCCCCGGCAATCCTCCTCCCGGACCCGGTCCGGGATCGCTTCCGCCTCCTCGAGCGCCTCCGGAGGGAAATCGGCCGGAAGCCCGAATTTGTGCCGGGCGATCCTGTATTCGATCCCCGGGTCGTCCGGGTTTCCCAGGACTTCGAGGATCCTCCCCTGCGGGAGCCGGTGGCGCCCGGGGGGGAGGGTGATGGCGACGGCGACGATCTGGCCGTCCCGGGCTTCGAGCCCCGCTGCCGGGGGGATCCGGATGTCGTCGGCCATCCGCGCATCGAGCGGCTGGACACACGGAAACCGGGAATGGGCCCGGTAGCGGCCGACGATGACGGGGTGTTTTCTTTCCAGCACCCGGACGACGCGGCCCTCGAGCCTCCGCCGGGAGTCCCCGTTTTCCGCACGGGTGCGGCGGGAGGCGCGCCCCCCGCGCCCCCCCTCGCGCGGGCGGCGCGCCGGCAGCGTCTTCTGTTCGACCCGCACCAGGACGCGGTCCTCGTGCAGGGCGTCCTCCAGGTTCCGCGCGGGGATGAAGATGTCCTCCCCGTAGCCGGAGCCGTCATCCGGAATCAGGAAGCCGTAACCGTCCCGGTGGCGGCTGAGGGTTCCCGAGACGTGGACCTCCCGCGCCGCCGCCGAGTAGCGCCCCCGGCGGACGCGGCGGAGGACGCCTTCATCCTCCAGTTCCTCCAGGAGCCGCCGGAGGTCCCTGCGATCGTCGCTGTCCAGATCCAGCGCCCGGACGGCGTCCCGGAAGGTGAATTCCCCCGGGCCCCCCGCTTTCACGGCCCGGATGAAGCGCAGGGTCCGCTCTCTCTGATCCGGGGTCAGCATCGGCGTTCCCGGTGCAGGGGGGCCGGGATCGGGGGCCTCATCGGAGCAGGAACCATTTGGGTTCTCCATGCTGCACCGCGCCCCCCCGGTCGGCCGAAAACGACAGCAGGGGCGCATGGTCGGTTTCGGGGACCAGGAAGGCGAGCCACCCCTCGGCCGTGTCCCCCGATTTCATCTCCCGTTGCATCCCGGGTTCCGGGGGGGTGACGGCGGCGGCCGCGTAGGCCTCTCCCTCCGGGGAATAGGCGGTGAACTGCCCGGGCGACAGCGGGTGGATGCAGGTGCCCGGGACTCCCCGCGCCCTGTACCCGAAACGGACGCGGGCCAGGACGTAGTCGAAGCCGAGCGGTTCGGCCGGGTTGCGGGGGTCGGCCGCCCGGACGCGTTCGCGGGCCTCGTCCCCCCGGAGCACCTCCTCGAGCGTGATCGTCATGTCGTACAGTTCGTGCGAGGTGTAGCCTTCGCCGCATTCCAGGATGCCGGCGATCGGGACCCCCGCCGGCGCGGCGGCACTCGGCGCGGTGCCCGGCGCCTGGGCCGACGCGGCCCCGAGCAGCGCGGCTCCCGAACAGAGAAACAGAAAACAGAACCGGATGGTGCTCATAGACTCCTCCTCACGCGGGGATGTCCGCGATCCCCCCCAGCAGCTCCCGGAGGGTCCGCACGGCCGCCTCCCTGTGGGTTCCCGCCCAGAAGATCTTTCCGCACCCGGGGCAGGATTTATAAAGGGTGTGGGTGCTGTAGACGAAGGGGGGGACCGCATCCCGCACCTTCTCCCGCTCCGTCGGCACCAGGACCCGGTTGCAGGAAAGGCACCGGGTAAGGGGGGCGGGGAGCGCCGGCAGGCCCGTCGATTCGATGACGTGCCGGAACTGGATCAGGGCGTCCGGGCTCTCGAGGAAGATGAAGCTCTTCACTTCCTTCCGGACCAGCAGCCGGGTGTCCCGGCTCAACAGTACCCGGTCCTGCAGCCGGGATATCCGCACCAGCTCGTCGTCGGAAAACCGGTTGGAATAAAGAACGTCGAATCCCGCGATCCTCAGCCATTTCGCCAGGCGTCCCAGCATGACGTCGGCCACGAAGCGCGGGGCAGCCGTCGCCCCGGCGGCGCCTGCCGCCGCCTTCGCCCGGATCAGGCCGTGCCGGACCCGGGCCGCCTCCCTCCTGGTGGCTGCATTTCCCATGCCGTATCGCGCCCCTGCCCCGCCGGGGATCAGGCCCCCGTGAGCTTTTTCAGCAGCAGTTCGTTGACCACCCCGGGGTTGGCCTGGCCCCGGGTCTCCTTCATCACCTGGCCGACGAAATAACCGAGGACCCTGGTCTTTCCCGAACGGTATTCCTCGAGCTGCTTGGGGCTGGCGGCGATCACCCCGTCGATGACGGCGCCCAGGCTGGCTTCGTCGCTGACCTGGCGCAGTCCCATGCGGCGGATGACGTCCGCGGCGGGTTCGCCCGAGCGGCTCATTTCCTCGAAGACGGTCTTGGCGATCCTGCCCGAGATCTCCCCCGAGTCGACGGCCCGGATCAGCTCCGCCAGGTTTCCGGCCGAAACCGGGTTCTCCCCGATCTCCCCGCCCGAGTTTTTCAGGGCGAAGGCGAGATCCCCCATGACCCAGTTCGCGGCCGCCCGGGGGTTGCCCGACGCGCGCGCGCATTCCTCGTAATAGGCGGCGGTTTCCGCCGTGGCGGTCAGGAGGAGCGCGTCGTCGGCGCCGAGGGCGTATTCGGTCATGAAGCGCTTCATTTTGGCGCCCGGCAGTTCCGGGAGCTCCGCCTCGATCCGCGCGAGCCACTCCGGGTCGAGCCGGAGGGGGGGGAGATCGGGCTCCGGAAAGTAGCGGTAGTCGTGCGCCTCCTCCTTGCTCCGCATGGCGAAGGTGCGCCCCTCGGACTCGTCCCAGAGGCGGGTCTCCTGGACGATACGCCCCCCTTCGGAAAGGATCCGGGCCTGTCGTTCGATCTCGTAGTCGAGCGCCCGCTGCAGGAAGCGGAAGGAGTTGAGGTTTTTGATTTCCACCTTCGTGCCGAGGGTGTCGGACCCCTCCGGCCGGATGGATACGTTGGCGTCGCACCGCAGGCTCCCCTCCTCCATGTTGCCGTCGCACACTCCCAGGTAGAGGAGGGTTTTGCGCAGGTGCACCACGTAATCGTAAGCCTCCTGGCTGCTGTGGAGATCGGGCTCGCCCACGATCTCCACCAGCGGCACCCCGGTGCGGTTCAGGTTGACATAGCTCTTGGACGCCGTCTCGGGAAGCCCCTCATGGATCGATTTGCCCGCGTCGTCCTCCATGTGAAGGCGGGTGATGCCGAACACCTTCTCGCGCCGGTTGACGATCTTTCCGCCGTCGGCCCGTTCCCCGGAGAACACGGTCACGCTGCCGTGCTCCCCCAGCGGGCGGTCGAACTGCGAGATCTGGTAGCCCTTGGGCAGATCGGGATAGAAATAATTCTTGCGCGCGAAGATCGATACGGGATGGACGCGGCAGCCCAGGGCCAGGGCCGCCTTGACCGCCATCGTGACAGCCTGCCGGTTGATCACGGGGAGCGCCCCGGGAAGCCCCAGGCAGGCGGGGCAGGTCTGGGAATTGGGGGGCGCGCCAAACCGGGTGCTGCAGCCGCAGAACAGCTTGCTCCTTGTCAGTAGCTGGGCGTGTACCTCGAGTCCGATCACGGGTTCAAATTTCATGGCTGCATTATATTACGGGAGCCCCGGAAACGGGAGCCCCCCGTGACGGGGGTCCCCGATTTTCAGAAATATGCGTCCGTACACACTAATAGTGCGCTCGCGCACGCACTTCCCTGATTTCCGAGCCGCCCCGGTGTGGGGCAAAATTCTTGTAAATAACTTGTTATAAAGACGATAGGGACAAATCCGGCAGGATGCGCCCCATGGGCACGGAAAATGCTGGAACAAGGGGGAAGCGTCGCTCCTCCTGTCGGAACGGCTGGGGTGAACATATTCGAGGGAACGCCGGATTCCGGCGTGGGGGCGGCGCTTCACTTTCGCCTAACCTTCCCGCAGAAAACGGGAAACGGCCTCCGCGGCCCGGTCCGCAAGCTCCGCGGCTTCCTCCCTCCCGTCGAGCCACAGAATCTCCCCGTCGACCCGAAACCAGGAGAGCTGCCTCTTGGCGTAGCGGCGGCTTTCCTGCTGGGTCGATTCGATGGCCCGGTCGAGCCCGATCCGCCCCTCGAGGTATTCGGCCGCCTGCCGGTACCCGATCGCCCTGAAGGCCTGGCAGGAAGGGGGGCAGCGGTCGAGGAGGGCGCGGACTTCCTCGAGGAGGCCGCCCGCGAACATCCGCTCCACGCGCCGGTCGATCCTGGCGTACAGGAGTTCCCGGGGCAGGTCGATGCCGATCTTGAGCGGGCGGACCCCGGAGAAGGCGTCCCTGGGCCGGCTTTGCCACCATGTCATCGTCCTGCCGCTCAGGAGGTACACCTCGTAGGCGCGGATGATGCGGCCGGCATCCTTCGCGCCGATCCTCGAGGCCGATCCCGGGTCCACCCGGGCCAGCGCGCGGTGGAGGATCTCCGGCCCTTTCCGGCCGATGACGCGTTTCATGCGCCGGCGCAGGGGGGCGCTTCTTTCCGGGCCATTGAAGAGCCCCTCGAAAAGGGCTTTCAGATAGAACCCCGTCCCCCCGGCGACGACGGGAAGATTCCCCCTGAGGCGAATGTCCCGGACCGAGGCGCGGGCCAGGCGCTGGTAGTCCCCGGCGGTGAATTCCTCGTGCGGCTCCCGGACATCGATGAGGTGATGGGGGATGCCGCGCCGGGCGGCCGGGGGGGTCTTGGCGGTGCCGACATCCATATGCCTGTAGACCTGCAGGGCGTCGCAGCCGACGACCTCCCCCCCGAAGCGCAGCGCCAGCTCGAGCGCCAGGTCGCTCTTTCCCGCGGCGGTGGGGCCGACAACGGCGATGACCGGGTCCTTGTCTGACACGCCCTCACCCGAGCTCAAGGCAGTAGCGGAGGGAGGCGATCAGGAGGAGGAGGAGGGCCAGGGCCACGATCCCCCGCGTCTGCGAACGCATGCGCTCCATGGTCTAGTACGCCTTCCGGATGTCCACTCCGGTGTAGTAGGTTTTGAGGATATCCTCGTAGCTCCGGCCCGCCCGGGCCATGCCGTAGGCCCCGGTCTGGCACAGGCCGATCCCGTGGCCGTACCCCCGACCGTTGAAAGTGAAGGTCTGGATCCGGCCGTCGGCGCCGTATTCGCGCCCGAGCGTGTATAACGTGTCCTTCAGGCCCAGCGCATTTCGGACTTTGTAGCCGTTGAGCACCACCGATCTGCGGCTCCCCACCGCCCGTACCTCCACCACCCGCCCCGATTCCCCGGTGCGGTGCGGCTCGAGGTCCAGGAACGTTCCGATGTCGCCGGTGAGCGGGCGGAGCTTTTCCCCCACCGCGGAGCGCGTCGCGAGCGCCTCCCACGTCGCCGCGGGGGAGTGGCGGTCGCTCGAGGCGCCCGAAGGGCTCAGTTCGATCTCGAGGAAATCGATCCGGTCCGAGGGTCCGAGGTGGAAGGCGATTTTTTCGGCCCCGATCATGCGGATGCTGTGGATGGGTGTCGCCTGCCCCTGGTCCATGCGGAACAGGGCGGGGGCCGGCGCCAGCCGGAACTCGTGGGTCCGGTTCCCGGACCGGATTCCGATGACGGAGCCGTCCCCGTCCTCCCGGCGGAGTCCGGTGAACACCCCCTTGCGCAGCATCCCCGGCCGGGCCGTTTCGATCCAGCGCAGCAGGAGGGAGAGGGCGTCCCCCCGCCGGAGCCTGTCCTCCGGCCGGACGGTGTTGTCCGCGTTGGGGCGCCAGAGGCCGCTTTGCATCAGGTGGCTGAGGACGGCGCGCAGGGGGTCGCGCACCCGTTCCCCGTCCTTGATGTTGGCCATGTAGTAATCGATGTCGCCCGTCGAAATCCTCCGGGAGAGGGTGCCGGGACCGAAGAACGACTCGGCCGCGTAGAGGAGAAACCCCCCCCGGGTGGCGATGTCCACGCCGCGCGGCGCTTCCTCCGGCGGCGAACCTCCGACGGTCAGGACCGACTGCCGGATCCACTCCCTCATATCGTCCCTTTCCGCGGGAGCGGTGAAATACCCGGGCGAGCGGGCCTCCCGGTCGGAGGGGCCGATCCCCAGGATCCGCGCAAGTTCCAGGTTCCGGTTGGCCAGGTGCCCGTCGTCGGCCAGAAAAGGTTCCTCCAGCCCGTGGCGTCCCTCGAGCACGATCTCGCCCGGCCCCGGGCCGCTTTCGACCGCGCAGGCCACGCTTTTCAGGTAGGGGACCGGCGCGGAGCCGTAGACCAGGGAGGCGTCTTCCGTGCGCCCGCCGCAGGTGGACATGAACATGGCGTCGATCAACCCGTCCTGGTGATAGATGGCGATCCCCGCGGTCTCGCGCACGATGTCGCTCGTCATCTCCCGCTCCCCGTTGACGCCGCCGTAGACCTGGGTCCGGGTGTCGTCGGTGAGGTCGAACCCCTGGGAGCGGTAGCGGCCCATGTTCTTGAGGGCGTATGTCCTGGCGGCGACCGCCTGCGCGGCCAGGGCGGCCGGTTCGGGATAGGTTGCGGGATTCATCTCGGCCGGGACGACGCCGAAGAGGTATTCTTCCAGCCCCAGCTGGTTGACGAGCGTCATCCTGCCGCCCCCTTCGGGGATGACGTCCAGGGCGCCGCGATAGGGTTTCCCGTCCACGCTCAGGAAATCGGACCCCGACGAGGGGGTGATGAAGAACCCGGCCAGGCTCCTCAGCGACAGGTTGTCCGGGCTCGACACGACCAGTTCCGTCCCGCCCCCGCCCGCCGTCCCCCCGCCCGACGGTTCGGCCCGGGTCAGGAAGGCGTCCGGGTAACCCGAGCGCACCAGATGCTCGAGCAGCTCCCGGGCCTCCTCCCTGCCGGCAAAGAGGCCGACGCGCACCCGGTGGGCGCCCGTGGAGGCGTTGACCTGGACCGCCACGGGGACCTCCAGTTCGCGCTCGAGGAGGGCGCCGAGTTCGGCCGCGCGATCGGGGCTCGACAGGGAAGCCACCTGGATCTGGTAAGCGGCGGCCGCGGGGGCGCCCCCCCCCTCGGCCCGGATGCGGACTTCGCTCCCGATCCGCCACCGGGGCGCGTCCGGCGTCTTCTCCATCAGGTGGAATTCGGCCGACGAAGAGATGCGCAGTTCCCTCGCTCCGGTCTCGAGCCCGATGCGGATCAGGGGACCCGGGGCCGCTTCCTCCGTCGGCGGGGCGATGGTGGTCACCTCCGGAAGGGGGGCCGCGGGAGGTTGCGTCGCGGGCGGTTGCCTGCGGGGGGGCTCGGCCGGCCGCTGAGCCCCGGGCCGAGCGGGGGGAGCCGGTCGGGGCTCCGGCGCCTGGATCGTGGCTTTCGGACCGCCGCATCCGGCCAGCAACAGGAGCAGCAGGAGGCAGGGGGGGATCCCGGAAAGAGGGAGGAACCTCGAAAAGGGCAAGAACCGACTCCTTGGAAGCGGACGATGGGTCATGGGTCGACGATGAGGATCAGCTTGACCCCGATGCGGTCTCCCGGAAAGCCCTTGGGCAGCGGGGGGAACGGGTTGGATTCGATGACGGCGTTCAGGGCCGCCAGGTTCAGCGAATTGTTCCCGGAGGAGGCCACGATGCGGGCGTCGGCGAAACGCCCCTCCTTGTCGATGTAGAAGACGATGGTGGTCTGCCCCTGGGAATTTTTCAGGTTGGAGGGGATGAACCATTTCCCCCTGACCCGCTCCACGATGATGTCCTTGTAGTTCCCGAGCGGAAAGCCCTTGGTATCGAACAGGCCGACACCGGGGCTCTCGAGGGCGCTCGCCTCGTCCTCGAAGACCCCCTCGGACGCTCTCCCGGCCCTGGGGGGCGCGGGGGGCGGGATCGAATCGGGGATCCGGCTCGGGGCCCGGTCGGCGGCCGAGGCGGCGGCCGGCGCCTTCCGGGGGGGATTCCGGTCGGATTTCCTGTCGCCGGCGGCGTCGGGCCGGCCGTCATCCTCCTCCGTGGCCCGGAGGTTTTCGCCGGCGACCCTGGGTTGGCTGGTCCCCGACAGGACCGGGTTTTCCGGAAGGGAAACCTTCGGTTCGGGAGCTTCGGCGGGGGCTTTCGGCATGGGAGGCAGGTCGGCCAGGGCGGCGTTCAGGTCCCCGAACCGGACCCGGATGGGGGGGGCGCCCGCTCCCTCGCGGTCCCAATCGGGCAGATTCCGCTCGAGCGTCTCCGCCGAGGGCATCGGCATGCGCGCCGGGCTTTCGAGGATCGTGACCGTGCGCCATTCCTGCTCGTCCCGGTCCTGATCCGACGGGCCCATGAGTACGCGGAACGGCGTTCCCCGCCCCCCCTGCAGGATCTGCGGGAATTCCACGAGGAGCAGGAGGAGCAGGCCGTGCGCCAGGCCGCTCAAGATCACCGAAGCGAGGGTCCGCCCGCTGAGTGCTCCCTTCCGGCTTCTGGATATGACATCGTCAAACATCGGATCGCTCCGCCCGCGGCGTCGTCTGAAGTATAGGAAAGGCTCCTAATTCCTGTCAATTTCATGGGCCTGGGCCGCCTCGGCCTTCTCGAGGATCGCCAGCGCCAGCGCAAGCGCCCCCCGCCCCTCCGCCCCGCTGCACTCGACCGGTCCGAGCCCCCGGGCGGCGCGCAGAAAAGCGCGGAGCTCCAGCTGGAGCGGTTCCTGCCGTTCGGGGGTGAGGGTCCGCCCCGCGATTTCGGGGATGGCGCTCCCCCCCTTGCGGTCGAGCTGGAACACCGACAGGTCCTGCCGCGTGTAATCGAGCGAGATGTATTCCTGCCGCTGAAAGAGGCGCAGCTTGCGGATCTTTTCCATCGAGACCCGGCTGGCGGTGATGTTGGCGACGCAGCCGTTCTCGAACCGGAGGCGGGTGTTGGCGATGTCGATCCGTCGGCTCAGGATGGCGATCCCCACCGCGCTGACCTCCGCCACGGGGGAGGGGACCAGCAGTCCGATGATGTCCAGGTCGTGGATCATCAGGTCGAGGATGACGTCGATATCGAGGCTGCGGGGGGAGAACAGCCCCATCCGGTGGGCCTCGAAGAAGCGCGGGTTGTGCACTATCCTGCGCAGCTCGATCACCGCCGGGTTGAAGCGCTCCAGGTGCCCGACCTGGAGGACCCGGCCGTTCCGCTCCGCCGTCCGGATGAGCAGGTCCGCCGCCTCGAGCGAGGGGGCGATCGGTTTCTCCACCAGGACGTGCACCCCTTCCCGCAGGAACTCGGCCCCGATTTCGGCGTGGAGCAGGGTGGGGGTGGCGATGCTCACGGCGTCCACCCTGCCGAAGAGATCGCGGTGATTGGGGAAGACGGCCGTCCCCAGGGGGCGGGCCACGGCCTCCGCCCGGCCCGGGTGGGGATCGACGACGCCCACGAGTTCCGCCTCCGGGAGGGTGGCGTAAACCCTGGCATGGTGCTGTCCCAGCGCCCCGACTCCCACAACTCCTACCCGAATCCTGTCCATGGATACGCTCCTGGCGATGGATGATTGACGCCCGTGCACGGTCCCGCTCACTCCGCCTCCGGCAGGGAAACGATCGCGATGCCGTGCCGGTCCGCGGCGGCCACGACTTCTTCCCGGTCGAACAGCAGGGTGCGCCCGGCATCGATGCACAGGGCCGTGGCGCCGCACTCGGCCATGTTCCTGATGGTCTCGAGCCCGACGACGGGAATGTCGAAGCGCATGTCCTGCGCGGGCTTGCTGACCTTGATCACGGTCAGGTTCGTCCTGTTTCCCAGCCGCCCCGCGCGCCGGATGACGGCATCCGTCCCCTCCATGGCCTCCACGGCGACCACGGCCCGGTCCCGGACCACGATGGTCTGCCCGATATCCATCGCGGCGATCCGCCGTGCCAGGGGGCGGCCGTAATCCACGTCCGCCCGTTCCGATGCGGTGAGCGCGCGCGAGGTCAGGGTCCCGGGGGCGGGGAGGTGGGGTTCGAGCAGGATCGAACTGTTGACGAGGGTGATCCCGGCCTCCTCGAGCACCCTGGCGACCCCCCCGATCAGGGCGTCGGTGTTTTTCTGCCGGAGCCCGGCGAGCATGCGGATCATGGTCAGGTCGGGGAAGGAAGGGCCGAAGATCTGCGCGTGCCTGACCTGGCCGGCCATGATGGCCCTGCGGACCCCCGATCGCCTGAAGATCCGGATGAGGGTGCCCAGCTGTCCCAGCCCCAGCCAGTGAACGGGGTATCCGCACGATTCGATCTCCGGGTCGGCCTCCTCCCGGATGGCGGCGACGACCATGTCCAGGCCCCGCCTCCGGGCCGACTCGGTGACCAGGAAGGGGAAGCGGCCGTTACCCGCGATCAGCCCGAATTTTTCCTTGGCGTCTGTCAATGGTGCGTCCCGGTTCCGGAGGCCTCAGCGGATGAATCCCCGCTCGGAGCTTTCGATGAAGGTGACCAGCAGCGCCACTTCAGGCGCCGACCACTCCTGTTCCCGCAATTTTGCAAGCGCTTCCCCCGTGTTCATCCGCGAGCGGAAGCAGATGCGGTAGGCGTGCTTCAGTTCGCGGATGGTCTCCGCGGAAAAGCCCTTGCGCTCGAGCCCGAGGGCGTTGATGCCGTAGATCCGGGCGTGGTTCCGTTCGCCCACCGTCTTGATGTAGGGGAGGGCGTCCCGGGTGACGACGGAAAAACCCCCGATGAAGGCGTGGGGGCCCACCCGGCAGAACTGGTGCACGGCGGAAAAGGCGCCCACGGTGGCGTGATCGCCGACGGTGACGTGACCGGCCAGGGTGGCGGCGTTGGCCATGATGACCCCGTCCCCCACCACGCAGTCGTGCGCCACGTGGCTGTAGGCCATGGCGAAATTGCCGCTGCCGATCACCGTGACGCCGTGCCCCCCCCGTGTGCCCCGGTGGAGGCTGACGAACTCGCGGAAGACGTTGTCGTCCCCTATCCGGAGGAACGTTTCCTCCCCCCGGTATTTCAGGTCCTGGGGGTCGGCGCCGACCGAACAGTGGCTGTAAAAGCGGCATCTCTCCCCGACGGTCGTATGCCCGTGGATGACGACGTGGGAATCGAGGACGCAACCGGGCCCCAGGCGCGTCCGGGGGCCGATGACGCAATAGGGGCCGATGAGGGCGTCGGGGGCGATGTCGCACGAACCGTCAACGATGGCTGTCGGGTGTATGGGCATGACAATTCCGGCAAGAGGTGCCGGACTCTTCCGGTCCGGCGGCAAAACGGGAACCCGCGAACGGAATCAGGGGCGGTCGACGAGGGAGCAGGAAAGTTCCGCTTCGACCGCCAGGCCGCTTTCGACGAACGCCTGTCCCTTCATCCTGTAGTAGCGGTCCCTCTGTTTGAGGACGTTCACTTCAATTCGGAGCTGGTCTCCCGGAACGACGGGATGACGGAATCGGCACTTGTCGATTCCCGAAAAGTACACCAGCCTGGACTCCCGGTCCGGGTGGTTTCCCAGCAGGAGCGCGACCCCGACCTGGGCGAGCGCCTCCACCAGCAGGACTCCGGGCATGACGGGATGATCCGGAAAGTGTCCCTGGAAGAAGGGCTCGTTGATGGTGACGTTCTTGAGCCCCACCATGTAGGTGGATCCGTCCGTCTCCAGAATCCGGTCGACCAGCAGGAAGGGGTAGCGCTGGGGCAGAACCTTGAGGATTTCGCGAATATCCCTGACCGGGCCGCCGCTGTCCATGGCATTCTCCGATCGGCCTCCCCCCCGGATGGCCGCCGCCGCTTGCGGGGGGTCGGGGGGGAAGCCGGCTCCTTCATACGGCCGCCACGCCCCTACTGCTTGGCGGGGATCTTGGGCGCGCTCGCCGGGTACGCCTGGTTATAGGCTTTCACGATGTCCTCCGTCACGTTCAGCGCGGGGTTTTCGGCGTTGATCCAGATGTCGCGCGCCGGGTTGTAAAGGAGAATCGCGTCGAGCCCGCGGGCCTTGGCCACCTTCTCGACGACGTCCACCATCCGCTTGCCGATGGTGTTGGTCATGCGGTCCCGGCGGCTGTTGATGTCCCTCTGGGTGTCCTGCTGGAAACGCTGCAGCTGGGTATCCTTGACCTCGGCCTGCTGCTCCAGTTCCAGCCGCGCCTCGTCGGTCAGCTTGGAGCCCTGGACGTTCAGCTTGGTCCGGAGGCTTTCCGACTCGGCGCGCAGCTTGTCCAGTTCGGTGTTTTTCGACTCGATGAACTGCTGGATTTCGGCGTACATCCTGGCGCCCTCGTCGCAGGTGAGGATGGCCTGGTCCATATTGACCCAGGCTATCTTGACCGGGGCGCCGGCGGCCGCGGCCGCCGGCGCGGGCGTCTGGGCGGCGGCCAGGGTCGGCAGCAGGAGTGCGGCAAAAAGGATGTTGAGTGCTGATCGGCTCATGGAATCTGTTCTCCTTATCATTCAGCAGGGAAAGCCCTGGTGAATCCTGTGAATTTCTCCAAAATGATTCCGGGCGGATTCGAAAACTGGCAATTTACTACAGTTCCCGCCGGCGACAAAGCGGAATCAGAAGCTGCGGCCCACTGTGAACTTGATGTCCTTTTTCGGTTCATTGATCCTGAACGTGCCGTTGGTGGTGGTGATCGATTCGTCGAGCCGCTGCGGGTTGTAGGCGAAGATCAGCCGGAACGGGGCGCTGACCACGGGGAGGACAAACTGCACCTCCAGTCCCGTCGATCCGCGCAGGGTGTCGTTGGTCGATCCGATGATGTCCACTCTGCTGGCGCCGAAGTCCCCGAGCGACTCCTTGTGGCTGGCCCGGGCCAGACCCAGGTCGTAGAAGGCCGCCACCGACAGCGGACCGGCCACGGGGATACGGTATTCGAAGTTCAGGATTCCGACGGTGTCTCCGCCCACGGCGAAAGGTTGCGACTGCACCGTTTTGGGCAGTCCCGTGTTCAGGTCGATGATCGGGTTGCCCATGGGGTCGAACTGCCGGGTCGAGGTGACGGCGATGGGGCTGATCGAACGGATATCGAAACCCCGGACGGTGTTCTCCCCCCCGATGAAGAAACGGTCGAAGAAGGGGACGCTCGAGTCGCCGTACGACCGGATGTACTGGAACTGTGCGTTGAGGGCGAAGACGTTGCGCCCGCCGCTCAGCCACCGGTCGGTGATGAAGCGCCGGTACTCCACCACCGGGCGGATCATGTTGAAGTCCCCCCCCAGGATGCCCCCGGCGATGGCGGTGGACAGCCGGAACTCGGTGCCGCGCGTGGCGTTGAAATAGGCGTTGGCGGAGCTGTAACGCACGAACGGGGAGATCTCGCTCCGGATGATGCCTTCCAGCGCGTCGGTCGCGTCCCCCGCGGCATACCCCGTGAACTGCCCCAGCGCGAAGGTCTCGAAACCGGGTGCGATGTTGCTGACACCGATGTTCTGAAAGGTGTAGCCGCTCCCCACCGTCCAGAACGAGCGGGAGAGGCGCCGGTCCAGGGAGATCTGGGTGCCCGTCATCTTCTGGGTGAACAACTCCTCGGCCTCTCCGGAGTAATCGGTCAGCCCGAAGGTGGAGTAGGTGTCGTAGCGGTAGCGCTGGTTGAAAAGCGACAGGCCCATTCTCCAGCGGGTGTCGAAAAGGTAAGGCTCGACGAAGGACACGACGAAGTTGGTCTGGCGCGTCCCCCCGACGATGCTCACCTCGATCGATTCCCCCCGCCCGAGGAAGTTGTTGGTCGAATAGTTGAGCCCGATGAAGCTGCCGGAGATCCCGCTGACGCCGCCGGTGAACCCGATCGACTGCTGGCTCTTTTCCTTCACGGTCACGTCGACGTCGACCGAGCCGGCCTTTTCGTCCGGTTTGACCTGGTAGTCGGTTTCCTCGATCCGGTCGAAAAAGCCCAGCTGGTTCAGGCGGAGGATCGAGTTGTCCAGGGCGGCGCTGCTGAAGACTTTCCCCTCCTCCAGGATGAATTCCCGGCGCATGACCTTGTCCCGCGTCTTGGTGTTTCCGAGAAAGTTGATCCGCCGGACGAAGAACCCCTTGTCGGGCTGCATGGTCAGGGTCAGGTCATAGGTCTTGTTGACGTTGTCGTAGTCCGCCTCGGGGATGTAGGAAAAATTGATGTGCCCGAGGTTGCCGTAGAGTTTCTTGATCTCGTCCAGGGTGTCCCGGATCTTCTTGAAGTTGACGACGTCTCCGCTCTTCATTTCGAAGGCGCGCGCGAGCGCTTCGCAGTTCAGGATCCCGCACTCCTTGAGTTCGAGCTTCCCCAGCCGGAACTGGTCGCCGGCGTCGATGGGGATTTCGATGAAAAACTGCTCGCGTGTCTTTCTCAGCAGCGGGATGATGCCGCGGGGGCCCTCGAAGATCCGGACGATGGGGGTTCCCACCTGGACCTGCATGTATCCATGTTCCTGGTAAAACGCCTTCAGGTTCGTTTCGATGTCGTATTCCAGCTTCTCCCGGTGGTATTTGTCGGTCCCCTTGAACATGGTGACCATGTTGCGTTCCTTGGTGAGCTCGAGGGCTTTCTGGAGCTTCTTGTCGCTGAAAACCTTGTTCCCGGTGAAGCGGATCTCGCCGATGCGGACGTTGGCCCCCTCGTCGACGGTGAAGCGCACCCGCACGCTGTACGGGGGGATGGTCTCGACATCGGAACGGACCGATCCCAGCGGCTTGCCGTTCTGCAGCAGGAGGTCCCGCAGGATGCGTTCGGCCATCTTGATCTTGACGGGGTCGTACTGGCTGTCCACGGTGAGCCCGAGCTTCTTTTCCTTGAAGGCCTCCAGGATGTCCGATTCGGTGAAGGACTTGTTCCCGGTATACTCTATGGAGCGGACGAGCGGCTTTTCCTTGACGATGAAGGTGACGATTTTCCCGATGTCCCCGTCCTTTTCCTGCACTTCCAGGTTTTCGAAATAATTGGTCCGGTAGAGGGAGCGCAGGTCGAACTCCACCCGCGCCGCGTCGAAGGGCTCTCCCGGACGCGTTTGAATGATCGAGGCGCGGATCGTGTCTTCGGGAATCCGCCGGTTGCCCCGGATGTCCACCCGCTCGACCGTCGTGACGTCGGCGGTCTGCTGCCCGTAGGCCGCGAGACCCAACAAAAGGAACCCGACGATGCAGATCCCGCACTTAGCCGTTCTTGCCATCCATCCTCCGCCGCGTGGAAGTCCCCCGTATGTTCAGACCCCCTATCTTAGATAAAACGGCGGCCGAAATCCAGTATCAGTGCCTGCGGTCCCCGTTTCCCGCACCGATACCCGCGCGGACCGGATCCCTGCCTATAGACTCCACTTGCGGCCCGGCGTTCAATTATTTTTCGGGCCGGAGGCTTCAGAGCTTCCAGGCGGCGGCGGTGGGATGGCCGGCGGGGAGACAGTGGAGGGCGTCGTCGATGAGGACGATTTCAATGGCGGAACACGCCCCGATACGGTCGCGGATGAGGGCTTCCGCAAGCGGGTCCTCGATGTATTTCCGGATCGCCCGGCCGAGGGGGCGGGCCCCGTAGGTGCGGTCGCGGCAGGTTCGCTCCACGATCCATCTCCTGGCTTCGGGCCGGAGCGCGATGGAGAGCCCCTTCCGGGCGAGGGCCTCGTTGGTCGTCCCGATCAGCAGGTCGACGATCCTTTCCAGGTCGTCGTCGCCGAGCGGGTCGAAGAAGAGGATTTCGTCGATCCGGTTGAGAAATTCGGGGTTGAAGACCCGCCGGACCTCGTCGTGGATCCGGTCCTCGGTGCTCCGCATGGGGGATTCGTCCCCCGCGCGGAAGCCCACGGGCCCCCCTTTTTCGAGCAGGCGCGCCCCGATGTTCGAGGTCATGATGATGAGGCTGTTTTTGAAATCGACCGTGTTGCCGTGCGAATCGGTCAGCCGGCCGTCCTCGAAGACCTGCAGCAGGATGTTCGAAACGTCCGGGTGGGCCTTTTCCATCTCGTCCAGGAGCAGGACCGAGTAGGGGTGGCGTTTGATCTTTTCGGTCAGCTGCCCCCCCTCCTCGTGCCCCACGTATCCCGGCGGGGAGCCGATCAGGCGGGATACGGAATGCTTTTCCATGTATTCGGACATGTCCAGCCGGACCATGGAACTCTCGCTGCCGAACAGGAAGGCGGCCAGCGCCCGGGCCGTTTCGGTTTTCCCCACGCCCGTGGGGCCGAGAAACAGGAAGGACCCCACGGGGCGCCCGGGGGATTTCAGCCCGGCCCGCGAGCGCCGGATGGCCCTGGACAGGGCGTTGATGGCGCGGTCCTGGCTGATGACGCGCCGGTGGAGTTCTTCCTCCATCCGCAGCAGCCGGGCGCCCTCCTCCTCCCGGATGGCGGATACGGGTATTCCCGTCCACCGGGCGACGACCTGTTCGATGTCTCCCCGGGTCACCTCGGGGGGCGGGATGGTCCGGATCTGCCAGCTTTCCCGGAAGATCCGCATCCCCTCCCCCTCGGGGCTTCCGGCGCGCGCCCCCGGGGGCGATTCCTCCCGGGGCGCCGAATCGGTCCGCAACTTGACCCGCGCTCCCGCCTCGTCGATGACGTCGATGGCCTTGTCGGGCAGGAAGCGGTCGGAAATGTAGCGGCTGGAGAGGTATACGGCGGTTTCGAGCGCCTCCTCCGTGTACTGGAGCCCGTGGAACGATTCGTACCTGTCCCGGATCCCCCTGAGGATGCCGACGGTTTCCTCCTCCGAAGGGGGTGCCACCCTGACCGACTGGAAACGGCGCTCCAGCGACCGGTCCTTTTCGATCGAGCGCGCGTATTCGCGGGGGGTGGTCGAACCGATGCACTGGATCTCCCCCCGGGACAGCGCCGGCTTCAGGATGTTGGCGGCGTCGAGCGAGCCTTCCGCCGAGCCCGCCCCCATCAGGGTGTGCACTTCGTCGACGAAGACTATGAATTCCCGGTTCTCGGCCAGCTCCTTGAGGAGGACCTTCATCCGCTCCTCGAACTGGCCGCGGTATTTCGTCCCGGCCACCACCAGCGACAGGTCCAGGGCGAGGATTCTCTTGTCCCGGAGCCCGCGCGGCACCCGGCCCGAGGCGATCCTCTGGGCCAGGCCCTCGACGATGGCCGTTTTCCCGACGCCCGGCTCCCCGATCAGCACCGGGTTGTTCTTGGTGCGCCGGCACAGGATCTGGACCATCCGCTCGATTTCCTCCTCCCGGCCGATGAGGGGATCGAGGCGGTCCGCCTCGGCGGCCTCGGTGAGGTCGCGGGAGAATTCCGTCAGGGTGAGCGGCTCCTTGGGGCGGGGGGGCGCCTGCCGCTCGGCACCGGCCCGGAGGAGCTCCTCGCGGATCAGGCCCGGGCGCAGGCCGCGCTCGCGCAGGATTTCGGCCGCCACCGACCGCTCCTCGGCCAGAAGCCCCAGCAGGAGATGCTCGGTTCCGATATGGCGGTGGGCGAGAGTGCGCGCTTCCTCCGCCGCGATCTGGAGCACCCGCTTGCTTTCTTCCGAGAAGGGGAGGTCCACCGAGGTCGAGACCCTGTCGCGCACCAGGGTGCGCCCCTCGATTTCCTTCCGGAGGTCCTGGAGGGTGGACTCGGGGCCCGGGAGGAAGCGGCTGGTCAGGCCTTTGTCCTCGCGGATGAGGCCCAACAGAAGATGCTCCGTCTCGATGCGGCTGCTGCCGAACTGGCTGGCCTCGTAGCGCGCGAAGAAGATGACCCTTCGGGCCTTTTCGGTGTATTTCTCGAACATAGACGCCCGCCCTCCCGACGTCCGCCCGTTTTCCGGTGGCTATGGATCATTATACGGACAGACCCCGGCAACCGCAAACGGATTGAGGCGGGCGGGGGCCCTAACTGTCCGTCAGTACGCCGTTTTCCAGGCGGCAGCGGCGGGAGCAGACATCGGCCAGGCGCTCGTTGTGGGTGACGACGAGGGATGTCAGGCCGTGAGATTCATGAAGCGCCAGGAGGAGGTCGGCCATCGCCAGGCCGGTGTGGGGGTCCAGGTTGCCCGTCGGTTCGTCGGCCAGCAGGAGGCGCGGCCGTCCGACGAGGGCGCGGGCCAGCGCCACCCGCTGCTGCTCCCCCCCGGAGAGTTCCCCCGGACGGTGGCGGCGGCGTTCACCGAGCCCCACTTCCCGGAGCAGCTCCCCGGCGGCGCCGGTCGCCTCCGCCGGGGGCGTTCCCCGGAGCAGGAGCGGCATCGAGACGTTTTCGAGCGCCGTGAATTCGGGGAGGAGGTGGTGGAACTGGAAGACGAAGCCTATGGTCCGGTTCCTGAAGGCGGCCAGGTCCTTCGCCGCGAGCGCCGTGATCTCCCCGCCCAGGATCCGGACCGTTCCCCGGTCCGGCCGGTCCATTCCCCCCACGAGGTGCAGCAGGGTGCTCTTGCCCGATCCGGAGACGCCGGTCACGGCGACCATCTCTCCCGTCTCCACCGTCAGGGAGAGTCCCGACAGGATCTCGAGGCGTCCCGCGCCCGAGGGGTAGCTCTTGTGGAGGTCGCGGGCCTCGAGCAGCCTACTCATAGCGCAGCGCCTCCACCGGGTCCAGTTTCGACGCGCTGCGCGCCGGGTAGATCGTGGCCAGGAAGCTGATGGCTATGGCCGTGGCCGAGATGAGGGCGACGTCCCACGCGCGGACGTGAAAGGGGACGTAGGGGATGCTGTAGATGGCGGCCTCCAGCCGGATCAGCCGGAAATGGTCCAGCATCCAGCTCGCCAGGACGCCCAGCACGCTCCCCAGGGCGGTCCCCGTCACCCCTATGATGAGCCCCTGGAACCGGAAGACGCGCTGGATGTTGTCGGCCGTGGCCCCCATCGCGGCGAGGATGGCGATATCGCGCTGCTTTTCGAGCACCATCATGATCAGCGTGGTCACGATATTGAGCGAGGCGACGAAAACGATCAGCCCGATGGTGATGAAGAGGGCGATTTTTTCCAGCTTGAGTGCGGAAAAGAGCGGCCGGTTGAGCTCGATCCAGGTCGAAGTCGCATAGTCGTCCCCCGCCCGGCGGCGGATCGCGTCCGCCATCGTCTGGGCGCTGTCGAGATCCTCGATCCCGAACTGGACCAGGAGGGCGGAGCCGGGGGAGTGGGCGAACAGCCGGCGCGCGGCGTCTATATGGATATAGGCCCAGTTGGCGTCGATGTCCCAGAGGCCGGAATCGAAAACCCCGGCCACCTCGAGGGTCTTTTCGGAAACCGTCATTCCGAACGGCGTCAGCCGCCCCAGGGGGTTGAAGACGCGCAGCGTATCCCCCGTACCCACCTGGAGCGTGCGCGCCATTTCCTTGCCGATGAAGATCCTGTCGGGCGGTGTCCTGCCCCCGTCGCCGGGGCCGGCCGGCGGGCGGTCCAGGGCGCGCGGGTCATTCCCCAGGATGCGGGCGAAGAATTCGGAAACGGCCGCTTCCCGCTCCGGGTCCACCCCCTTGAGCGCCGCCCCCTGGTTGGAGTAGGCGCTCGAAACGAGCACCTGTTTGAGGATCGCGGGGGCGCTCGCCGTCACCCCGTCGATGCTGCCGACCCGGGCGAGCAGGGCGTCGGGGTCGGCGACGGGCATGCCGTCGATCCGGAAGAGGTTGACGGCGGGAGTGGCGCCCAGGATCTTGTCCTGGATGTCTTCCTTGAACCCGGTGGAGAGGGCCAGGGCGATGACGAGGGCCATCACTCCGGCCGCGATCCCCGCCACGGACAGGATCGAGATCACGGAAATCAGGGTCTGTTTCCGTTTTTCCCTGAGGTACCGCAGGGCGATGAACAGTTCGAACTTCATAGGCCGCGCCCTCGGGTCGTGGGGAATGCCCGCCTCCCGGTCTTCATCCGCACGCCGTCACTCGTCGGCCGCCGGTTCGGGCCTCAGGAGCGGGAACAGGATGACGTCGCGGATCGACGGGGAGTCGGTCAGCACCATGGCCAGGCGGTCGATACCGATCCCTTCACCCGCCGTGGGGGGCATCCCGTAGCCGAGGGCGCGGATGTAGTCCTGGTCCATGCCATGGGCTTCCTCGTCGCCGCGGTCGCGCGCGAGCAGCTGCTCCTCGAACCGCGCCTTCTGCTCGGCCGGGTCGTTCAGCTCCGAATAGGCGTTGGCGATTTCCATGCCGGCGATGTAGAGCTCGAAGCGCTCGGCGGTGTCGGGGTCGCCCGGTTTGGTCTTCGACAGCGGGGAGACCTCCGCGGGGTGATCGTAAATGATCGTCGGCTGGATCAGGTGTTCCTCCGCCACCGTCTCGAACAGGAGGGCCGTCAGTTTTCCCGGGCCGTCGGAGGGTTCGGGCCGGGCGCCGACCGCCTCCGCGAGCGCCCGCAGCCTGTCGACCGATTGGAAGTCCCCCTCGGCGGGGGCGGGGACCGCAGCGGGCCAGAACCTGAAGGTCGCTTCCTTCATCGTCATCCGCTGCCAGCGGTCGAAATCGAGCAGGTGCTCCCCGTACCGGACCTGGCGCGAGCCGGTCACGGTTTCGGCGATCCGGGTGATCATCTCCTCGGACATGTCCATCAGGTCGTTGTAGTCGCTGTAGGCCTGGTAGAACTCCAGCATGGTGAACTCGGGGTTGTGGTGCGAGGAGATCCCCTCGTTCCGGAAGATGCGGCTCAGTTCGTAGACCCTGGGGATCCCCCCCACGACGAGGCGCTTGAGGTGGAGTTCCAGGGAGATGCGGAGGTAGAGGTCGATGTCCAGGGCGTTGTGATGCGTCCGGAACGGGCGCGCCAGCGCCCCCCCCGCGATGGTCTGCAGCACCGGCGTCTCCACCTCCATGTACCCCCGCTTGTCGAGGTAGCGGCGGATCTCCCGGATGACGGCGCTGCGCCTGACGAAGACCTCGCGGACCCCGGGATTCATGATGAGGTCGACGTAGCGCTGGCGGAACCGGGTCTCCACGTCGGTCAGCCCGTGCCACTTTTCGGGCAGCGGCTGCAGGTTCTTGGACAGGTGGAAGACCTGGGAGGCCAGCAGCGTCAGTTCGCCCGTGCGGGTGCGGAAGACCGTCCCGGCCGCCCCGATGATGTCGCCGAGGTCGAACAGCCGGAAGAGCTCGAACATCTCCTCTCCCGCCGTGTCGCGGCGGACGTATACCTGAACGCGCTGCTCGCCTTCGGCGAGGTCCAGGAATCCCGCCTTGCCGTGCGGGCGCAGGGACATGATGCGGCCGCAGATCCGGACGGTTTCCTTTCTTTCCTCGAGGCCGGCGGCGTCCAGGGGGTCGAAGGCCGCGCGCAGCTGCCCCAGGGTGTGGGTGTAGTCGAACCGGTGCGGATAGGGGTCGTATCCCAGGCGCTGGAGCTCCGCCAGCTTGAAGCGGCGCTGCTCGAGGAGATTAGTCTGGTTTTCCATGGTTTGCCAGCCCCCCGCTGTTCAATTGGTTCTTGATGCTGTCCAGGATCCCGTTCACGAACTGGGCGGATTCATGGGTCGAAAACTTCTTGGCGATTTCCAGCGCTTCGTTGATGATGACCGTGTTCGGCGTCGTGCCTCCCGAGAGGAATTCGTAGACCGCCAGGCGCAGGACGTTCCGGTCGACGGCGGCCATCCGGACCAGGCGCCAGTTTTTGGCGTGACTCTGGATCACCCCGTCGATTTCGTCCACCCGGCCGAGAGTCCCCGTAAACAGCTGCTCGGCGAATTCGCGCACCCGTTTCGGATGGTCGTTCATCGTCCAGTAGCTGCGCAGGATCTCCCCGGGGGAGTGCCTGCCCACATCCCGTTCGTATAGCATCTGAAGCGCGCATTCGCGCGCCACTCTCCGATGTCCCATGAACCCACCGTCCGGGGAAAGTCGCCGCTCCGGCCGCGGCTAGAGCCGCTTCAGCACCTGGACCATCTCGATGGCGGCGGCGGCCGCATCGAACCCCTTGTTTCCGGTCTTCAGCCCGGCCCGGTCCACCGCCTGTTCCATCGTGTTGCAGGTCAGGACCCCGTTGATCACCGGGACCCCGGCTTCCAGCCCGATGGAGCCCAGCTCCTTGGTGACCGTCGAGGAGAGGTGGTCGAAATGCGGGGTTTCCCCCCGCAGGAGGGCACCGAGACAGATCACGGCGTCGTGTTTCCCGGAAAGCGCCAGCTTCCGGGCGACCGGCGGGATCTCGAAACTCCCCGGGACCCACACCACGCTGATATCATCGGGCGCGGCCCCGTGGCGCTCCAGCGCGTCGAGCGCGCCGGAAAGCAGGCGGTCGCTGATGAAAGAATTGAAGCGGCTGATCACGACCGCAAAACGACTTCCTTTTGCGTCGAGTGTTCCCTGGATGATTCTGGCCATCGCCGTTGTCTCCCTTGTATAGGATACGCCGCGGCCGGGCATGCGCCATCCCCGCCCGGCCGCGGCCGCGGGATTCAATTCTGCAAGAGAGAGCGCTTGATTACAAGCCCAAACCCGCCTTCCGCCGGCGCAGTCTCCCGAGCAGACGGAAGAAATCGCGGACGCTGCGGCCGCCGGAATAAACGGGTCTGCCGAGGCGCGCGGACAGGTCCCGCAGCGTGAGGTCGTCGAGCAGCTTTCCGTCCGGGACGGAGAGCGCCTCCCCGGGGACGATGACCCAATCGCCCGGGTCCCGGCCGGCCAGGGCCTCCAGGATGTCGCGGCCGGCGAGCAGCCCGGCGACGGTGATCCGGCTTCCCATGTAGCGGTTTTCGGCGCCGAGGACCCGGAGCTTCATCCCGCGGCGGCGGTTCCAGCGCCCGATGCATCTCTCGAGGACGGGGAAGAAGAGGCTGCCCGTCACCAGGGTGCCGCGAAGCGGGGGCGCCGGCGGGCGCCGGCGCGCCAGGGCGGCCTCGAAATCGTCGAGGAAGGTGCGGACCATCCCGATCCCGTCCTCGATCTGGGCGAAGTCGCCGTAATGCCCCGATTCCGGCACCGGCGCCTCCCCCTGGAGGTAGAATTCGTCGGCGAGGAAGGCGAAGGCGCTCCCGGTCCGGGCGTAAAACCGCGCCTGCCAGCCGGAGACCTCCGCGATCAGGGCGCGGGCGTATCCGGGCGTCACCCCCCTCAGCCGGGCGCGTGGGGCGCCGTGGTCGGAGAGCCCCACGGGGACGATGGCCACGGAGCGCACCCCCGGGTGGAGGGCGTAGAGGGCGGACACGGTCTGCTCCAGCCGGGCGCCGTCGTTGATCCCGGGCATCAGCACGATCTGGGCGTGGATCCGGATGCCGCCCCGGAGGAGTCTCCGCATCTTCCCGAAAAGGTCGTCGGGCCGTCTCCTCCCAAGGATCCGGGCGCGCAGGAGCGGATCGGAGGCGTGCACGGAAACGTACAGGGGGGACAGCCGCTCCTCGACGATACGGTCGAGGTCCCGCCGCGTCGTGTTGGTCAGGGTGACGTAGTTGCCGTGCAGGAAGGAGAGCCGGTAGTCGTCGTCCTTGACCCGGAGCGCCGGCCGGGCGCCGGGGGGGAGCTGGTCGACGAAGCAGAACAGGCAGGCGTTCTGGCATGTACGGGTCTCGAATTCCTCGAGGGTGAGGCCCGGAAAGGGGTTGGTCTCGAGGTCGATCGAGAGGAGCCGGCGGTCCCCGCCGGGGGTCAGGACGCACAGTTCGGCCGCCTCCCCGGCGAGATGGAACCTGAGGGCCAGTTCGTCCGGCGTTTCGTGTCCGTCGACGGCCAGGATCCGGTCCCCCGGCCTGAGTCCCGCGCTTGCCGCGGCCGAGCCGCGGGCCACATCAAGAATCCTGACCCCTCGGGCCTTCATGGTCGTTTTCCTGGTAGGAAGCGATGATCTTGATCGATTTGGAGGCGTAATGCAGGCCCGAAGCCACCGTGAGGGCCAGCGTGGCGTACACCACCACCGGGAAGACCGCGGCGGCGGGGCGCAGGTCGAAATTGGCCAGCATGCATACGGCCACGACCAGGAGCTGGACCGCGGTGGTGCATTTGCCGAGGAAGCTGGGCGGAAACTGGGAATGGCTCGTCTGCATGTGGATGACCAGCACCGACACGGCGATAAGCACGTCGCGGCCGATGGTCAGGATCGTCAGCCAGGTCGGGATATGGAGCGCGAGCGGCACCGAGGGGATCGTCAGCGTGATGAAGGCGGCCGTCAGCAGGATCTTGTCCGCCATGGGATCCAGGAAAGAGCCCAGGACGGTTTTCTGCTGCAGCTTCCGGGCCAGCAGCCCGTCCAGCCCGTCGGTGACGGCGGCCAGGAGGAAAACCACCGTGGCCGCCTTCGGGTGATCGTAGATCAGCAGGATGACGAAAACGGGGACGAACAGCATCCTCAGAATGGTCAACTGGTTGGCGTAGGTCAGAAGCAAGCGCGGACTCCTTTGAACGAACGGTCCCCCCGACGGGTGCACCCGTGTGCCGCCCTATCTTAGCAGGAATCGGGCCGATTGTTGAATAGATGCCGCGGGCTCGGCCGATAAGGACAGGGGAGGAAGAGCGATGTCGCTGTCCGGAAGACTGAAAACCATGGACCTGCCCGAGGTGCTGCAGTGGGTGGCGGTCGGCCGAAAGACCGGTACCCTCTCCCTGGTGAGGGACAAGACCAAGGTCTACATATATTTCCGGGACGGGGACATCATTTCCTCCAGTTCCAACGATCCCACCAAGCAGCTGGGGCAGTTTCTGCTCTTCCAGGGGAAGGTGACCGAGCCGGAACTCAAGCGCGCGTTCGAGCTGCACCTGCGCTCGCGCGTCATGCTGGGCAAGATCCTGGTCCAGGAGAACCTCGTCGCGCAACCGGACGTCGAGGCCGCCCTGAAGGCGCGGACGGCCGAGGTGATTTACGACCTCTTTCTCTGGGACGACGGCTACTTCCATTTCACCTCAGGGGGATACAACCTCGACCGGCTGATCCAGATCAAGGTGGATATCCAGACCCTCATGTTCGAGGGGGTCCGGCGCAAGGACGAGTGGGCCCGCATCCGGTCGGTGTTTCCCGGCAACCACATCGTCCTGACGCTGCGCGCCGGCGTGGACCTCAAGGTGCAGAGCCTCAGCCCGCTGCAGAAGAAGCTGGCATACCTCCTGACCCTGAAGAAACCGATCTCGGAGATCATCCTGGAACTGCACGGTTCCGATTTCCTGGTCAATTTCGAGCTGCTGCAGCTGTACGAGAAGGGGATCGTGGAGGTGCTGGAGTCGATCCCGGCCCCCATGGAGGCGGAGAGCCCCGCGAAACTCTTCAACGAGGGGCTGGAGCTGATGCAGAGCCGGAACTTCCGCGAGGCGATCGCGGCGTTCCAGGAGGTGCTCCGGCTCGACCCTCAGAACGCCTGGGCCTCGGAGCAGATCGACCGGGCGGAATCCGCCCTGTGCCAGGAATATTACCGGACCGTCATGCCCCCCGCCAAGGTCCCCTGCTTCCTGGTGTCGGAAGACGCCCTGCCCGGGTACCATCTCTCCCACGAGGAGGGGTTCATCGCCTCCCGCATCAACGGGACGTGGGACGTCAAATCGATCGTGATGCTTTCGCCCCTGCGGGAGATCGAGATCCTGGAAGCTCTCGACCGGATGCTGAAACTGGAGCTGATCGCGCTCCGGTAGGAAGCGCGTGGGGGAACCGGGTGGTCCCCCCGCGCCCCACCCTCCGGGCTACTCCGACGGAATGCGGAACTTCATGCCCGCCATGAAATGGAGCCGCAGGGCGGGGTAGCCGAGGTTCTCCTCGTACTTCCGGTTCAGCAGGTTGTTGAGCCTGCCGTAGATCTCCACCCCCCCGAAGAGGCGGTAGGCGAAGCCCGCGTCGGCCCGCACGTACCCGGGGTTGGCGAAAAACGGCTGCCCGAAGGCGGGCTCCACGTCGAGCGTTTCGCCCCGGATGTAGGCCGTGGTGTTCAGGGTCAGCCGCCGGTGATTCCAGGTGACGCCGTAGCTGCCGGAGTGGCGGGGGCGGCGCAGGAGCGGCTGCCCCACGGTATAGGGGGCGTTGGCCTCGGAGCTCCCGTCCAGCGCCAGGACATCCGTGTCGAGGAAGGTGTAGGCCCCGGTGAGCTCGAGCGACTGGACCGGGCGCAGCCGCAGGGTGAACTCGAGTCCCTGCGCCCTGGAATTCTTCAGGTTGTCCGAGGTGTACTCGCTCAGGTTGGCGAGCGACCCGCCCAGGGTGACGATCTGGTCCCGGAACCGGTTCAGGAAGTAGGTGACGTCCACGATCGCCCTGGAATCGAAAAGCGTCTGTTCCACCCCGGCGTCGAAACTGATGTTGCGCTCGGGCTTGAGCTCCGGGTTGTCGGTGAAGGCGAGTTCGAACCCGTCCGGCGGCCGGATTCCGGTGCCGAAGCTCCCGTGAACCCGCGTGGAGCCGAAGGCGCCGTCCCCCCCCTCCTCGCGCGCGATGTAGGCGGCCGAAATGCGCGGGTTGGCCTGGACCACGGTGGAAGCGGGGATGACGGGACGGGTCCAGCCGTCCGATGGGATCCGGCTGGTCCGGAGGTGATCGATGCGCAGCCCCCCGATCAGGTGCAGCCGGGCGGTGGGGCTCCAGCGCCCCTCGGCGAAGTAGGCCAGGCTGGTGCGGGGCAGGAGAAAGGGGGCGAACTGGTCGTCGGTGATGTAGGAGTGTTTCGTCTGTTCCCGGTTGAACTCGAAACCCGCCGCCAGGGAAGCCTTATCCGTGAGCGCGATTTCAGTGCGGGTGTTGAACAGGCCGCGCAGGTTCTCCGCGCCGTAATCACCCCAGGTGGAGATGTAGTACAGGTCGTTGGTGGTGAGGCTCACGCCGGTGACCTGCCTCACCCGGGAGGAGAGCTGTTCGGTGTAGCCCAGCCGGTAGCCGAACAGGTTCTGCTTGCCGCGCGAGACGGTGTCGACCACGTGATCGGGGTTGGTCCCCCCGGGGTCGCTGCCGTAAGCGCCCGGGGCGCCGGCGTCGTTGGCGTTGCCGAAGAAGCTGAATTCGAGCTGCCGCCGGCCGCCCTGCCGGTAGCCCAGGTTGAGGAAGGCGCTCTGGTTGCGATAACGGTCGTTGGCGACCACCCCGTCGGAATCGAGCCGGGAGAGGTTGTAGGCCCAGCTGAACCCGCGGCTGAGTCCGCTCCCGCCGGTGGCGAAGCGGCGCGTGGAGTAGCTCCCCCCCTCGGCCAGGGCGGTGAATTCGGGCGCTCCCTCTCCGCGGCGGCTGACGATGTTGATGACGCCCGTGACGGCATTGGCGCCGTAAAGCGCGCTCTGGGGGCCGCGGGTGATTTCCACCCGCTCGATCCCGTCGGCCGGGAGGGAGGCCATGTCCATCCCCCCCCCGAAATCGTTCATCGGGACGCCGTCCACCATCACGGAGTTGTACTTGGACTCCCCTCCGCGGATGAACACGCCGGTCACGCCGCCGCGGCGGCCGGTCTGGTTGACCTCGACCCCCGGGATGCCGCGCAGGCTTTCGTAGGCGTTCTGCGCCGCCCGGTCCTCCAGATCACCGCCGGTCACCAGGCTGACCGAGGAGCCGACCTGGGGCAGCAGCGCGCCCCCGAGGCTGGAGGAGACCACCACCTGGGTCGTCATGGCGCTCAGCCTGAGCCGGAGATTGCGGGTTTCGGTTGCGTCGCCGGCGACGGCGGCCTCGACGGGTGCCGCCGCCAGCCCGGGGGCCTCGGCCGTCAGCCGGTACCTGCCGTCGTCGAGATCCTCGAACCGGTAGGCGCCCTCGGCGTCCGTCTGCCGCTCCCCGACGACGACGAGGGAGCGCAGCAGGCTGACCCGGGCGTCGGGCACGGCTTTGCCGTCGGGGTCGGTGACGATGCCTGTGAGCGTTCCCGCCGCCAGTGCGGCCGGGAGAGCCAGGGCGATCAGGATGGAGAAGATGATCCGTTTATTCCGATACATGGGATGTTTCCTCGTGAATGACGGGGAGGACCTCGACCCTGGAGCCCGTCAGGCGGCGGATCGAAAAGTCCAGACCGAATATTTGTTGGAGATGTTCCCGCGTCAGCGCCTCCCCGACGCTCCCCTGGTAGCGGATCCGTCCCTTCGTCATCAGGATGATGCGGTCGCAGAAGGCGCCCAGGAGGTTGATTTCGTGCGACACCACCAGGGTGGCGAGGTTCTGCCGGCGGGTGATGCTCTGCACGAGCCGCATCAGCTCCACCTGGTAGTTGATGTCCAGGTTCGCGGTGACTTCGTCCAGGAGCAGGATCGGGGTCCGCTGCGCCAGCGCGCGCGCCAGCAGCAGCCGCTGCTTCTCCCCCCCGGAGATTTCGGTGACGCGCGAGCGGAGGTAGCGTGTCATCTGCGTCATCTCCAGCGCCTCCAGGGTGAGGGCCTCGTCCCGTGGATTCTCGAACCCGAGCAGCGACAGGTGGGGCGCCCGCCCCTGCATGGCGAACTCGAGGACCGTCTGGTACGGGTCGAACCCGCCGTTCTGGGGGACCATGGCGATGTGGCGCGCGATCTCCTTCCGCCTCATCCCCGACAGGGGGCGGCCGCCGTCGACGAACACCTCGCCGGCGAGCGGCCGGACGATACCGTCGAGCAGCCTCAGGATGGTGGTCTTGCCGCAGCCGTTGGGCCCGACGATGCCCGTGAAGGTCCCGGGGCGCAGGCCGAAGGAGATGTCGCGCACGATCGGCTTGTGGTAATCGAAGCCGAGTGCGCGCGCCTCCAGGACGAAGTCCCCGCTCATTTGTCCCTCCCCTTGCGATGCAGGAGATAGATGAAGAGCGGGGCGCCGCACAGCGCGGTGACGATGCCCACCGGGAGTTCGGCCGGGGAGAGGAGGGTCCGGGCCAGGGTGTCGGCCAGCAGGGTGAAGATGGCGCCGAAGAGGAAGACGGTGGGGATCAGGATGCGGTTGTCGCCGCCGAAGAGCATGCGCCCCATGTGGGGGCAGATGAGGCCGATGTAGGCGATCGGGCCGCTGATGGAGACCACGGCCCCGGTGATCAGGGACGCGATGACGTAGACCGCGGTCTTGACCCTCCGGACCGCGACTCCCAGGATCAGGGCGTCCTCCTCCCCCGTGCCGATCAGGTTCAGGCTGTGGGAGAAGAGGTAGAGGAGGCAGACCCCCGCGAACACCAGCGCCGTCACGGGGTAGATGGAGGCATCCACCGGCCGGCTGAGATCGCCGATGAGCCAGTAGAAGATCCCGCGCAGATCCGCCTGGTTGATGCTCGTCAGCAGGAACACGTTGATGGAGGAGAGAAAGGAGGCCAGGACGATGCCCGCCAGCAGCAGCCGCTGGGAGTTGTCGGCCGCCCTCCGCCCGCCGCTGGCGGTCAGGTAGACCGCGCCGACGGTGAAAGCGGCCCCCAGGAACGCGGCCAGCGGCCGGCCGAAGGCAAGGCCCCCGCCCATGGCCGCGAACCCGGCCCAGGCGGCGACGATGGAATAGAGGATGGTGCCCAGGGAGGCGCCCGTGGACACTCCCAGGACATAGGGGTCGGCCAGGGGGTTGCGCAGCAGCGACTGGAACGCTGTCCCCGCCGCCGCCAGGGCGGCGCCCACCAGGGACCCCAGAAGCACCCGGGGGAGCCGGACGGAGAAGAGGACCGCCTCGAGGGGGTCCCCGCTCGAAACCCCCGCCAGCCGGTCGGCCAGCAGTCCGAGCGAGGTCCGGACCGGGATCGGGACGCTGCCGATGTTGAGCGACAGGATCACGGCCAGGACCCAGACCCCGAAGAGGGCGAGGCTGACCATCGCGATCCTGGCGCCGGAAAGACGGTTCATCGGAACCTCTCCGGGTAGAGCTGCCGCGCCAGGTCCTCCACGCCGTCCACGAACAGCGGCGAGGGGTGCTGCAGGTACTCGCTCAGGAAGTAGACCCGGCCCTCCCGGACGGCGCGCAACTCCTTCCAGCCGGGGGTGCGGTCGAAGCGCGGCAGCGGGTCCCCCTCGTGCTCGATGGTGAGGATGGCGTCCGGGTCGCTCACCAGGACCTGTTCCAGGCTGTAGCGCGGGTAGTACTGCGGGATGTCCGAGGAGATCGAAACCACGCCGGCCAGCGCCAGGACGTCGTTTTCGAAGGTGTTCTTGCCCGGGGCCAGGAGCGGGTCGAACCAGGTGATGAAAAAGGCGCGCACCGGGGGGAGCCCCTCGATCCGGCGCCGGACGGCGTCGAGCCGCGCTCTCATCCGCGCCGCCAGGAGGCGCCCCTCCCCGGCGCGGTCGGTGATGCGGCCGATCTCCTCCACGGAGCGGAAGATCTCCTCCGCCGAACGGGGCGCGACGACATAGACCGGGAGCCCCAGGCCGGTGAGCTTCGTTACGGCCCCCCGGTCGTTCCCCGCCGTCGAACCGATGACGAGGTCCGGCCGGGCGGCCAGGATCACCTCGTAGTTGGGATTGAGGAGGTCGCCGATCTTGGGGAGCGCGCGCGCCGCCTCCGGCCAGGCGCACAGGGTGGTCACCCCGATCAGGCGGTCCTGGGCCCCGAGCATGAAGAGGGTCTCGGTGACGTTGGGAGCGAGCGAGACGATGCGCCGGGGGCGCCGGGGGAGGAGCACGCGCCTCCCGATCCCGTCGGTGACTTCCACCCGTTCCGCGCCCGCTTCCTCCGCCTTCCCCGTGCCCTGTTCCCCCGGCCCGCCGGCCGGGCGGAGGGCGCAGCCCGCGGCCAGGATGACGGCGAGCAGGGCTGGAAGGGCCGCGACGAGGCGCGGGCGCGGCGGCGATGGCGGGGGACGGTGAGAATCGGACTTCCGGGACATTTCAGGTCTCTTTCTCGCGAAGAGCGTACTGAAACAGGTGACGAGGCAGGTTTCCTGGCTTTCGGGTCGACGCCGGGCATCTCGCCTTCCCCGTTCGATGTCAACGAGTGGCGGGCGCTATGGATCTGCTTGGCCGCAGATGCCGGCTTTCCGATTACAGTGGCGGGACCGCGTGGGACTTTCACCCACTTCCCTTTTACCCCCGTGCGGGGCACCCCTGTCACATTTCAGAGAACGTAAATTCCAAGGGCGAATTGTTACCCCAACCCGCCCGGTTTGTCAACGAATAATCAGGCCCGGCCGGCGGCCTGCGCGCACAGGCGGCGGAGCGACCCGGCGTAGGGCGCGCGGGCGACGCCGCGGTCGGTCATGATCGCGCCGACGTATCGGGAGGGGGTGACGTCGAAGGCGGGATGGGCCACCGGGACGTTTTCGGGCGTGATCCGGACCCCCCGGATGGTGCGCACCTCGTCCCCGTCCCTCTCCTCGATCCGGATCCCGCTCCCGTCGGGCATTTCCAGGTCCACGGTCGACACGGGGGCCGCGACGTAGAAAGGAATGTTGTTTTCCCGCGCCAGCACGGCGACGGTGTAGGTGCCGATCTTGTTGGCGACGTCGCCGTTGGCCGCGATCCGGTCGGCGCCGACGACGACGCAGTCGATCCCCCCCTTTTTCATGAAGTGGCCCGCCATGTTGTCGGTGATGACGGTGACGCCGATTCCGTCCTTCATCAGTTCCCACGCCGTCAGCCGGGCGCCCTGGAGGAAGGGGCGCGTCTCGTCGGCGAAGACCTCGACCCGCTTGCCCGCCTCGACGGCCGCGCGGATCACCCCCAGCGCGGTGCCGTAGCCCGCCGTGGCCAGCGCCCCGGCGTTGCAGTGGGTCAGGACGCGGGCGCCGTCGGGGATCAGTTCCTGCCCCATCCGGCCCAGGGCCCGGTTCGACTCGATGTCCGCGGCGTGCATCCGGAGGGCTTCCCCGACGAGGGCCCGGCGGATCTCCCCGGGGCCTTCGTCCCGGACGCGGGCGTACACCCGCTTCATCCGGTCGACGGCCCAGAAGAGGTTGACGGCCGTCGGCCGGGTCGCGGAGATCGCGTCGCAGACGGCGCCAAAACGCCGGTCCCGCTCCTCCGGGGGGAGTTCGGGCAGGTTCTTCACGCCGAGGGCCACCCCCATGGCGGCGGCGACCCCGATCGCGGGCGCGCCGCGGATCACCATGGAACGGATCGCCTCGGCGACCCCTTCGTAATCGGTATAGGTGCGGTAGACCTCCTCTGCGGGAAGAAGCAGCTGGTCCAGCATGACGACCCCGGCGTCCGTCCATTCAATCGTCTTGATCATGGTGATCGTGGCCCCCCCATGGAAAGAAGCAGTCTATCGCACGCGGCGGGGATTGCAAGAATATCGCGCGCGCCGATCCCGATTCCCTTGTGTCCCGGGGACTTTGCGGCGATGATATAATGCCCGTGGTCCGGCCGGGGCGCCGGAGAGAGAGGCTTATGCTGGTACTGGGAATCGAATCCTCCTGCGATGAGACCGCCGCGGCCCTGGTGCGCGACGGGCGCGAGGTGCTCTCGAGCGTCATCGCCTCGCAGATCGAGACGCACCGCGCTTTCGGGGGGGTGGTCCCCGAGCTGGCCAGCCGGGAGCACCTGCGCAACATCGGCTACGTGGTGCGGCAGGCCTTCAGGGAAGCGGGATGCCGGCAGGAGGAGATCGACGGGATCGCCGTCACCCGGGGGCCCGGGCTGATCGGCTCGCTCCTGGTGGGGGTGTCCTACGCCAAGGCGATGGCCTGGGCGACCGGCAAGCCCCTCGTCCCCGTCCATCATATCGAGGGGCACATTTTCTCGGCCTTCATCGAGAATCCGGGGATCGAATACCCCCTGCTGGCGCTCACGGTGTCGGGCGGGCACACCTCGCTCATCCACGCCGCGCAACCGGGGCGGTACGAGGTGATCGGGCGCACGCGCGACGACGCCGCCGGGGAGGCGCTCGACAAGATCGCCAAGTTCCTCGGCCTGGGATACCCGGGCGGGCCCGTCATCGACCGCCTGGCCAGGGATGGGGACCCCCGGCGCTTCCCCTTTTCCATCCCCAAGATCAGCGACGGACGGCTCGATTTCAGTTTCAGCGGGTTCAAGACCGCCGCCCTGCGCCATATCACCGAGGCGGGCATCCGGCCGGTCCGGCCGGGCGCCCGGCCCCCCCGGGTGGTGCTCGACCTGGTCGCGAGCTACCAGCGGGCCATCGTCGACACCCTGATCGGGCAGGCGAAGAAGGCGGAGGCCCGGCTCCGTCCCCGTTCGCTCCTCCTGGTGGGGGGGGTGGCGTGCAACAGCCTCCTGCGGGCGTCGTTCCGGGAGACGTTCGAAGCCGGCGGGCGGCCCCCCGGCGTCTACATCCCCAGCCCGGCCTACACCACCGACAACGCCGCCATGATCGCGGCGGCGGCGACTCCCCGGTTTTCCGGCTCCCCGTCCCTCGATCTCGAACTCAACGCCTCGGCCGGCCTTCCGCTGGTCGGCTGAATCCCCGGGAGCCCGCGCCCATGAAACTGTCGATCGTTATTCCGGTCTATAACGAGAAAAACACGGTTCTCGAGCTGCTCGAGCGGGTCCGCCGGACCGGCTTCGAAAAGGAGATCATCCTGGTGGACGACGGCTCCACCGACGGGACCCGCGAGATCCTCCGGGGGCTGCCCGCTTCCGAGGATCTGCTCGTCATCCTTCAGCCCGGTAACCGGGGGAAGGGGGCGGCGCTGCGGGCGGGTTTCGCCCGGGTGACGGGCGACATCGTCGTCATCCAGGACGCGGACCTGGAGTACGACCCGGCCGAATACGGGAACCTCGTTCAGCCGATCCTCGACGACCAGGCGGACGTGGTCTACGGCTCCCGCTTCCTCAGCGGGCCGCACCGGGTCCTGCTCTTCTGGCATTCGGTCGGCAACCGCGCGCTGACGCTGCTTTCGAACATCTTCACCGACATGAACCTGACCGACATGGAGACCTGCTACAAGGTCTTCCGGGCGGAGATCCTCGGGAGGATCACGCTGTGCGAGGACCGCTTCGGGTTCGAGCCGGAATTCACCGCCAAGATCAGCCGCGCGGGGTGCCGCGTGTACGAGGTGCCGATCTCCTACCACGGGCGGGATTACGCGGAAGGGAAGAAGATCGGGTGGAAGGACGGCGTGGCCGCCGTCTACTTCATCCTCAAGCACAACCTCTTCCGCTGAGCCCCGCTATCGCGCGCGTTTTTCCAGGACGTCCCGGTAGAGCGCGATGGTCCCCTCCACCATCCGGGCCACGCTGAAGCGCCGTTCGGCCTCCCGCCGGGCCTCCGCCCCGAGCCTCTCCCTGAGCGCGGGGTCCTCGATCAGGCGCCGCATGGCCGCGGCGAACTCCCCGGCGTCGGGCCGGGCCGCGAGTCCCGTGCGTTCATGCTCGACGACCTCCCCGAGCGACCCCTGCCGGGTGGAGACGACGGGAAGCCCCGAGGCCAGCGCCACCAGCAGGGAGGTCCCCAGCCCCTCGTACTCGGAGGGGAAGACGAAAACGTCCAGGGCGGCGTAGACCTCGCCCACGTCCCGTACGAACCCCGCGAAGATCACGGCGTCCTCGAGGCCCAGCCGCCGGGTGAGGGCTTCCAGCTCCGCGCGGCGCTCCCCGTCTCCTGCCAGGAGCAGCCGGGCTTCCGGGTGGGCCGCCCGCAGGGCCGGGAGCGCCCCGATCACGTGGTGCTGCCCTTTCTCGGGGACGAAGACGGCCACGTTCCCGAACAGGAACTCCCCTTCCCGGATCCCGAACCGGGCGCGCGCGCGGGCCCGCGCCTCGGGCGGCGTGGCGGGCGGGAGGACCACCCCCTCGGCGACGATCGATATCTTATCCGCCCGGACCCCCGAATCCCGGAGGGTGCCCGCGATCTCGTCGCTGGTGGCGATCCACCGGGAGAGGGCGGCGAACCGGGCGCGCGACACCGGGTTGTGTTTGAGCGGGAACCCGATCCGGCGGGAGATGACGAGCGGAATCCGCCGGTGGGCCCCCGCCATCCAGGCTGCGGAGAGCGCGTGCGCTTCGTTGATATGGACGATGTCGGGCCGCCGCGATGCGACGAGTCCTTTCATCCTGAGGGCGGCCCGGGGCCGCAGCCCGAAACGCGAAACCGCGTGAACGGTGACCCCCGCCTCGCGGCAGCGCTCCTCGAGCGGGGAGCCGGAGGCGGCCAGAAGCTCCACCTCGTGCCCCCGTTCGCAAAGCCCCGTGACGGTCAGGAAGGCCTGGGCCTGCCCCCCGCGCCATTCCCTTTCCAGATCCGCATAGAGTATCTTCATTTCCCGTCCTCCGTATCGTTCGGCGTGCCGAGTAATTGACCGAGCTTGCGGTACTTCAGGCGCACCGTCCGGCACGCCATCCGGGCGATCAGGGCGCCGCGGTACCCGTCGAGGAAGCCGCCCCGGAGGACGTAGCTCCGCAAGGCGCTCCACGGCGCCGCGAGGTAATACCCCGTGCGCCAGCGCCGTTTCCCTTCAGCGAGCATCTGCCGCGCCGCCAGGGTGCTGTAGCGCTCCACCTTCTCCTCGTGCTCGGCCCTGGTCCGGATGGTGTAATGGTACAGGTCGCCCGCCAGCCGCCCCGGGCGCCCCGCGAAACGGAGGGACTCGTGCACCAGGCCGCAGAAGCGCGCGGCGGAGCGGCGGTAGAGCCGCCGCTGCCGGTCGGGGTACCATCCCGAATGGGAGATCCACCCCCCCAGGTACGAGGAGCGGCGCGTCAGTTCGTAGACGTCGGCCTCCGGCTCCGCCCGCTTCCACGCCAGAAGCGACGCCTGCAGCTCCGGGCTCAGCTCCTCGTCGGCGTCGAGCGACAGGATCCAGTCGTGGGTCGCCCGATGCGCCGCGTAATTCTTCTGGTCCGCGAAGTCGGTCCACGCCCGCTCGAGGAAGCGGGCCCCGAACCCGAGCGCGACCTCCCGGGTCCGGTCGGTGCTCCCGGCGTCGACGACGAGGATCTCGTCGGCGATCCCCCGGAGCGAGCCGAGCGCGCGCGGCAGGTCTTCTTCCTCGTCGAGCGTGATCAGACAGGCGGTCAGAGCGTTCATCCGTTCCCCGGCGCGCGGCGGCGTCCAAAACCCCGACTATAGCACAGGAAGCGGCCGGACCGGACCCGTCTCCTGTGGTACACTCTCCCCCTATGAAAATTCGGATGACGAGCAACGGAATCGAGGCGCCCCTGACTCCCTTCATCGGCAAGTTCGTGGCCAATGTCTGTCACGGCATCATCTCCTCCCTCAGGACCCCGCTCCCGGTGCGGACCTTCGCATACGAAATCGAGGGGGCGTCGGTCCGCATCGAGGTCAACCGGACGGATGTCCCGCTGAAACAGAGGAGCCAGGGGTTTTCGCGCGTGATCATCCTCGACACCGTGCGGGGGATGCTGCGCCACCTGAAAATGGCCGACCCGGAGGGGGCGATCACGATCGAGGTCGACCTGGAAGGGGAGTAGCCGGCCGATCGACGGGGCCCGTATGTCTCTATCCAACGCTTTCGGCTTGACGGCCCGGATCCGGGCGGAGGCCCGGGCTCTCGGATTTTTCCGGGCCGGGATCGCGCGCGCGGCGGAGGCCCCCCACGGGGAGGGTCTGCGCGAATGGCTCGGGCGCGGATTCCACGGAGAGATGCGCTACCTCGAGCGCAGCCGGGCCGAGCGGCTCGACCCGCGCCTCGTCCTTCCCGGCGCGCGGAGCGTGATCGTCGCCGCGATGGAGTGTCCCGCACCCCCCCCGCCGGACCGGGGGCCGCTCCGGGGCCGCATCGCCCGCTACGCCCTCGGGGACGATTACCACGCGGTGGCCGGGGATCGCCTCGCCCGCCTCCTCGATTTCATCCAGAAGGAAGTTCCTTCCGCCCGGGGAAAGGGGTACGTGGACGCCGGGCCGGTCCTGGAAAAGCCCTGGGGCGCGCAGTCGGGCCTGGGCTGGATCGGGAAGCACTCCCTCCTCGTCACCCGGGAGCGGGGATCCTGGTGCCACCTCGGCGTCCTCCTCGTCGATCTCGACCTCGAGGCGGACCCCCCGGCCGAAGACGGTTGCGGCGACTGCGCGCGCTGCATGGGCGCCTGCCCGACCGGGGCCATCGTCGCGCCCCGCGTGCTCGACGCCCGGCGCTGCATTTCCTATCTCACCATCGAACTGCGCGGCGTCATCCCGCGCGCATTGAGGCCGCTTCTGGGCGACCGGGTCTTCGGCTGCGACGCCTGCCAGGAAGCCTGCCCCTGGAGCCCACCGGGCGTGCCGGCGGGCGGGCCCCGGGAGAACGGGGCGGACCTGGCCGCGCTGGCCGCCCTGACGGCCGAAGGGTTCGCCGCCCGCTTCGGATCGAGCCCGATCCGGAGGATCGGGCGCGACCGACTGGTGCGCAACGCCGTCGTCGCCCTCGGCAATTCGGGCGACCCCGGAGCCGTTGCTCCCCTCGGGGCGGCCCTGCGCGACCGGAGCGCGCTGGTGAGGGCCCACGCAGCCTGGGCCCTCGGCCGCTTCCCCTCGGCCGGGGCGCGGCTGCTGGAGACGGCCCGGGACGGTGAGGAGGACGCGGAGGTGCTCGGGGAGATCGGGGCGGCGCTCGCCGGAAGGGAGTGAACCCGGGCGCGCATTCTGCCGATAGGAGAGCCGTTGGGCGGCGTGGGGCCGCCCGGGGGGGTGGGGGGGATGGAACGCGGGGAATTCATCGATCCCGTCACGGGGACGAGGAAGCCGGAAAGGCGGTCGGGCGTCGACCGGCGCGACGCCCCCTCGCTCGGGGTGTTGCTGCGTACGAGGCCGCGCCGCAGGAGGAGCCGGGGGCGGCGCGCCACCGACCGGGGGGGCTACGTCGACATCTACGGCTCCCGGACCTGGGGCATCGCCCTGTCCGTCTGCGCCCTGTCGCTCGCCGACGCCCTCCTCACCCGGATGCACCTCCTGCGCGGTTCGGCCGAGGAATGGAACCCCCTGATGAAGGCCGTGATCAGCGAGGCGGGGATGCCGGCCTTCTTCGCCCTGAAGCTGGCCATGACCGTCATCCCGATGGCCCTGATCCTCGTCCACAAGGAATGGGTTCTGGGCCGTTATGCCGCGCGTCTCTGCCTCTGGGCCTACATCCTCCTTTCCTGCTACCACGTCTACCTCCTCTTTGCGGCGGCTCCCGGCGGTTCCGCCTGACGCGTCTCCTCCCTGTTGTACTTTTGCCGCCGGCCCCTGATAATATGCGTGGGAAGGAGTCCGGGAATGAAAACGAAGATGCGCCGCAGCCTGCTGTATGTCCCCGGCGACAGCCGGAAGATGCTCCAGAAATCGGCGTCCTCCGCCGCCGACCTGCTTCTGCTCAACCTCGAGGACGGGGTCGCCGCCGCCATGAAGGAGGAAGCCAGGGGCAACGTCGTGCGCGCCCTGGGCGACATCGATTTCGGCCCGCACGAGGTCGTGGTGCGGGTCAACCCGCCCGAAACCGCGACCGGGCGCCGGGACCTCGAGGCCGTCGTCCCCGCCCGCCCCCACGGCATCTGCCTGCCGAAGGTGGAAAGCGCGCGGCAGGTCGAGAGCGCGGCCGCCGCGATCGCCGCGCTGGAGGCGCAGGCGGGTCTCGAGGCGGGGAGCGTCCGGATCCACGCCATGATCGAGTCGGCTCGGGGGGTGCTCGGCGCCCCCGAAATCGCGGCCGCGCCGCGCCTGGAGTCCCTGGTCTTCGGTTCGGCCGACTATGTCGCCGACGTGCGCTGCCAGCCGGGGGACGACCGCCGGGAACTGCGGCTGGCGCTCGAGATGATGGTGCTGGCGGCCCGCGCCGCGGGGATCGACGCCATCGACGCCCCCTGCTTCGACGTCCGTAACCAGGACATCCTCAGGCGGGAGGCGGCCCACGCGCGCCGCCTCGGTTTCGACGGCAAGAGCGCGCTCCACCCCGAACAGGCGTCGATCATCAACCGCATTTTCGACGTGACCCCGGAGGAGATCGCCTGGGCCGAACGCACCCTGGCCGAACTCGACGCGGCGGAGAACCGGGGGAAGGCGCTGACGACCGTGGAGGGGCGGCTGCTCGACAATCCCCACCGGCTGCTGGCCGAGCGGATCCTGGCCCGGCGGCGCTGACCGCCCGTGGTACACTGTCCCCGCGGGTCCTCTGGCCACCCGCTTTTTACCATCGATCACAAGGAAAAGGGCTTCATGAACCGATTCAAAGGAACCGGCAGTTACATCCTCAGCGACTCCCTCAAGGAGATCGTCAACGCCGCCATCGTTCTCGGGCGCCCCCTGCTGCTCAAGGGGGAACCGGGAACCGGCAAGACCGAACTGGCCCAGGTGATCGCCGAGGACCTCGGCCTCGGCCTGATCCGCTGGAACATCAAATCGACCACCAAGGCGACCGAGGGGCTCTACGTCTACGACACCGTGCAGCGGCTGAACGATTCGCGCTTCCACGACAAGGACGTTTCGGACATCCGCCAGTACATCCGCTTCGGCAGGCTGGGGGAGGCCCTGCGGTCCGAGGAGCAGGTGGTGCTGCTGATCGACGAGATCGACAAGGCCGACCTGGAGTTCCCGAACGACCTGCTGTACGAGCTCGACCAGATGCAGTTCGACGTCGTCGAGACCGGGGACCACTTCAGCGCCCGGCACCGACCCATCGTGATGATCACGAGCAACAGCGAGAAGGAGCTCCCCGACGCCTTCCTGCGCCGCTGCCTCTTTCACTACATCGAGTTTCCCGATCCCGAGATGATGGAGCGGATCGCCAGGGTCCACTACCCCGACCTCGAGCGGAAGCTCGTGGCCCAGGTCGTGGCCCGCTTCTACCAGGTGCGGGAGCGGCGCGACCTCAAGAAACGTCCCTCGACCAGCGAGCTCCTCGACTGGATCCAGGCCATCGTCGCCGGCGGGATCGGCGAGCGGGAGCTGGTCCGCCGCCTCCCGTTCCTGGGCGTGCTCCTGAAGACCGAGGAAGACCTCGCGAGCGTGACGCGGTGACGGGGGACACGGAATGTTCATCAACCTCTTCCGCGCCCTGAGGCGGCACGGAATCCCGGCGACCTTCAACGAGTGGATGCTCCTGCAGCAGGCGCTCGGGGAGAACCTGGCCGACAGCTCGCTCACCCGCTTCTACCACCTCGCGCGCGCGATCCTGGTCAAGACCGAGGGGCATTTCGACCGCTTCGACCAGGCCTTCCTCGAATGCTTCGGCCACATCGACTCGAGCGATGAGCTGATCGCGAGGATCGAAGAGCGGCTGGCCCGGCTGCCGCCGCTCGAGCTGACGGAGGAGGAAAAGCGGCTGGTGGAGGAGCTGGATCTCGAGGAGGTGCGCGGGCGCTTCCTCGACCGGCTGCGCAACCAGGACGACGAGGAGCACGTGGGGGGGAACCAGGCCATCGGCGTCAAGGGGCGTTCCCCGTTCGGAGCCTGGGGGTACAACCCCGCCGGGGTCCGGATCGGCCAGGGGGTCAGCCGCCACCGGCGGGCGGTCCAGATCGCGGAAAAGCGCAGCTTCCGGAACTACCGGGACGACGTGGCGCTCGACACCCGGGCCATCAAGACGGTGCTCGGCTACATGCGCCAGGTCGTCCGGGAGGGGCCGAAGGAGAGCCTGGACGTGGAAGGCACGGTGCGGGCCACCTGCCGCAACGCCGGCGAGCTCGAATTCGTCTGGGAGCGGGCGCGGCGCAAGCGGATCAAGCTCATGCTCCTGATGGACGCGGGCGGGACCATGACGGCCCACGCGGAGCTGGTCAGCCGGCTCTTTTCGGCCGCCCGGGACCTCGTCAAGAACCTGAAATTTTACTATTTCCACAACTGCGTGTACCAGGAGCTCTATACCGACATCGCCCGGATGACGCCGGTGGCCACGCGCAAGGTGCTGGAGCAGACCCCGCGCGACACCCGCGTCATCCTGGTCGGGGACGCCTACATGGCCCCGTCCGAGCTCCTGCACCCCAACGGGGCGATCGATTTCTGGTACCGCAACGACCGCCCCGGGATAGAATGGCTGGGTGACATCCGGAAAAGATTCCGGAAGGTCCTCTGGCTGAACCCGGAACCGCGCGAGTGGTGGCCCAGCGTCCCCACCACCCGGATGATCGGAGGCCTCTTCCCCATGCACGAGCTGACGCTCGAGGGGATGCGGCACGGGACGCGGGCCCTGATGAAGCAGTAGACGGAAGGAGTCCACCATGAAAAAGCATCGTTGTGAGGCATGCGGCTACATCTACGACCCCGCCGCGGGGGACCCCGAAAACGGGATCGAGCCGGGAACGCCGTTCGAGTCCCTGCCCGAAGACTGGGTCTGCCCCGACTGCGGGGCGGCGCAGGACCAGTTTACGGCCGTCGAGTAAAGAAGGAGGCGCGAGCATGCTGGAGATCAGAGAGGGCGTTTTCTGGGCGGGGGCCATCGACTGGAACCTGAGGGTGTTTCACGGCTATTCCACGCCGGCGGGGACGACGTACAACGCCTACCTGCTCAGGGACGAGCTCCCCACCCTCGTCGACACCGTCAAGCGCGACGGCTTCGGGGAGATGCTCGGCCGCATCCGGGAGGTGATCGACCCCCGCGAGATCCGCTACATCATTTCGAACCACACCGAGATGGACCACTCCGGCGCGATCGGGCGGCTGCTCGAGTGTTGCCCCGAAGCGGAGGTGGTCTGCTCCTCCAAGGGGGCCGAGGAACTCCGGCGCCACCACAAGCGCGACTGGCGTTTCCGGGTGGTGGGGAGCGGCGACACGCTCGATATCGGCGCGCGCCGGCTCCGGTTCCTGCCGATCCCCATGGTCCACTGGCCCGAATCGATGGTCACGTATTCGGAGCACGACCGGACCCTCTTCCCCAACGACGCCTTCGGCCAGCACTTCGCCTCGCACGAGCGCTTCGCCGACGAGGTCCCCGCCGGCATCGTCGACGCGCAGGCGGCCAAGTACTACGGCAACATCGTGCTCCCCTACGGCAGCCAGGTGGTGAAGGCGCTCGAGGCGGTCGGTGGGCTCGACGTCGACATGATCGCCCCCTCCCACGGCCTCATCTGGCGCCGCCCGGAGGATATCGCCCGGATCACGGGCCTCTACGCCCGGTGGGCCAGGCACGACACCGACCCACGGGTCGTCATCGTCTACGACACGATGTGGCACTCGACCGAGGCGATGGCGCGCCGGCTCTACGAGGGCCTCGCCAGGGAGAACGTCCCGGCGGTGCTCATGAACCTCCAGGCCACGCACATCTCCGACGTGGTGACGGAGATCCTCCGCAGCCGGATGGTCCTTTTCGGGACCCCCATCCTCAACAGCCGGATGCTCCCGACCATGGCCGCGCTCCTCATGTACCTCAAGGGGCTCAAGCCGAAGAAGCGCCTCTCCTGGACCTTCGGTTCCTACGGCTGGTCCCCCATCGGCTTCAAGGAAGTGGAGGCCTCCCTCAAGGAGGCGGGGTTCGAGCCGGCCGGGGAAGGGAAGTACGTCCCCTTCGTCCCGGACGAGGCGGAGCTGGAAGGCCTCGCGGAAACGGTCGCCATGCTCAAGGCGAAGCTTCTCGCCTGACGGCCGCCCCGCGCGAGGGGCAGAGGGCGAGCAGGCACCCTACCGCCACGGCGGCCAGGAGGTGCTTGAGGGTGTGGCCGCTGACGATCCCGGTCCAGGCCAGGATCGGGGCGTCGAGCAGCTCCGCCCCCCGCGCGGCCGCGTACCAGCCGAAAGCCTGCGCGAACCTTCCTGCGGGAATTCCCCCTTCGGGACGCAGGAAGAGCAGGAGCGCGATCAGCAGGACGGGCAGAAACTGCAGGTAGCCGTAGGGGCGGAGGTCCCCCGAGCCCCGAAGTTCGCCCGAGCGCCAGTACCATACGCTCGCGGGCCCGGCGATCACGGCCCCCCAGGCGAGCCATCGGCCCGCCCGGAGACTGACCCGGTCGGCCAGCATGGCCGCGAAGAGGGCCATCGACATGACCGAAAGCGGCAGCCGGTCCAGAACGATGGTGTCGTCGTTTGGATGCAGGTGGTAGAGCGACGAACCGATCCCGGTCAGGAGCACGGTCGCGAAAAAGAGCGCCTCGAGCCGGCCCGGATCTCCCCCGCGCCGGCAGCGCACGAGCCCCACCGCCCCAAGCACGACCAGGGGGAGGTTCGAGAGCACGTCGAGCGCGTTCGGCACCCCCGCCAGAGCACGCCCGTCGGCAAAGGCATGGTAGCGGGGGTCCTGCGGGATCGGCGGCAGCAGAAACGCCCCCAGCGCGGCCGCCAGGGCCGCCAGCGCCAGGACCCATCCGGCGTGTGCCTGCAATCTCTCTTTCATCGTACTTTCGCACCCCCTCTCCGGGGAGTCATACACCCGCCTTCGCCGCCACCACGAACACCCGCCCCTCGCTCTCCGGCTCGGGAAGCGCCGCGGCGAGATCGCCCGGCCGGGCGAAGCGCACCCCGCTCCACCCCGTCTCCCCCAGGAGGCGCTCGACGCGGCCGAGCTCGAATACGGTGTTGACCACCGTCTCCTCGAACCTCTCCCGGCTCCCGTCGAGCCTGGAGACGAGGCCCGTGATGCGCGACCCGCCGCACCCGGCGGCCTCGTCGTAGAAGCCGCGGTGGGTCACCGTCCACTCCTCGTCCGAATCGGCCAGCGTCACCCCG
This sequence comes from Acidobacteriota bacterium, assembly GCA_012729555.1. Lineage (NCBI taxonomy): Bacteria > Pseudomonadati > Acidobacteriota > Acidobacteriota bacterium. The sequence continues at coordinate 6,001 of JAAYCX010000012.1, read as the reverse complement.
TCCCAGCGCCGGAGGCCCAGGCGGGTGTTGAGGTCGAAGACGAAGAGCCCCCCGTCGTCGAGCGCCCGGTGCACGCTCCGGAAGCAGCCGGCCAGTTCGTTCTCCCCCGCGAGATGGTTGAGCGAGTCGAAAGTCGAGACGGCGAGATCGAACCGCTCCCCCAGGCAAAAAGCCGCGGCGTCCCCGCGGACGAAGCGGGCGCGCCCGGCGGCGACGGGGGCGGCGGCGTGGCGCCGGGCGTGCTCGAGCATCCATTCGGACGCGTCGAGGCCCACCACGCGCCAGCCGCGTTCGAGAAAGAAAAGCGCCAGCCGCCCCGTGCCGCAGCAGACGTCGAGCAGGGTCCCGGGCGCGCGGCCGGGGCGGGCCGATTCGTAGCAGGCCAGGATCGCCGGCGCCGCCCGCGCGGCGAAGCCGCTCCATCTCCGGTCGTAGATCCGCGCCAGTAGGGGGCCGTAAGCCTGCATCCGGGAATCCTCGCCAACGGCAGGCAACTTCGCCTGTCGCCCCCCTTGCGGTTGGGGTACATTTATCCTTTGTCTCTTCGAAGGAGCGGCATGTTTCTACTCGACGGCCCCTACGTTTCCGACTTCCTCCTCGACACCCTCGAGCGGCGGCGCTTTCCCGTCATCGACACGGAGTACGCCCGCGCCGCGGCCGGAGGCCGCACCCTTGCCTTCGTACCGCCCGGGGAGGCCGCGCGCCGGCTTCGGAACGACGACGGCCGCCTCTACACCCCCTCGGAAAACTCGATCGGCTGGATCGCCCGGCACCTCGCGGAAACGCCCCTCCCCGAAAAAATCGCCCTCTTCAAGAACAAGGCGGAGTTCCGCCGCCGCATCCGCCCCCTCTACCCCGATTTCTTCTTCCGGGAGGTGGACGTCCCGACGCTCCTGGCCCTGCGCCCCGGAGAGCTGCCCCTGCCGTGCGTGGTCAAGCCCGCGACCGGGTTCTTCAGCCTCGGCGTCTACCCGGTGGCGGACGCGGACGATTTCGCGCGGATGCAGCGCCGCCTCCGCTCCGACCTGCAGGCGGCGGAAAACCTCTACCCCCGCGAGGTCCTCGACGCGCGCACCTTCCTCGTCGAGGAACATATTCCGGGCCCCGAATACGCCATCGACGCCTGGTACGACGCGGCGGGGGAACCGGTGGTGCTCGGCATCCTCGAGCACCTCTTCGCCTCCGAGCGGGACGTGAGCGACCGCATCTACACGACCTCGGCCGAAATCGTGAGGCGCAACCTCGAGCCCTTCACGGCGCTGCTCGGGCGGATCGGCCGGCTGACGGAGGTGCGAAATTTTCCGGCCCACGTCGAAATCCGGCGCCGCGCCGACGGCGCCCTGGTCCCGGTGGAGGTCAACCCGGTGCGCTTCGGCGGCTGGTGCACCACCCCCGACCTCGGCCGCCACGCCTGGGGGCTGAACCTCTACGAATGCTACATGGACGGCGTCCGGCCCGACTGGGGCGCGCTGACCGAACGGGCGGGGGACGCCGCCTGCAGCCTGGTGGTGCTCGACAACTCCACCGGCGTCCCGGGGAGGGAGATCGCCGGCTTCGATTACGACGCGCTCCTCGGACGCTTCAGCCGCCCCCTCGAACTGCGAAGGACCGATTTCGGGCGTTACCCCCTCTTCGGCTTCCTCTTCGTCGAGACCACGCCCCAAACCCGGGGGGAGCTGGAGCGCATCCTTCGCGACGACCTGACTCGCTACCTGCTCCCTCCCCCCGCCCCCCGGGAGTGAGACCTATTCCAGGCGCTTGAAGCGGTAGAGGACGGCCGCGTCCCCGTAACCCATCTTCCCGTCCGCCGTCGGCCGGATGTTCATCCCCGGCATCACCATCTTGTCGTACTGCGGCGTCAGGATCATCGTGTCGGGCCCTTCCATCCGGCAGCCGAACGTCATCGACCCCAGGGCCGGGAACGCCGCCACCTTGTGGTGCACCACCAGGTCGGTCCCGTCGAACTCATAAGTCCCGGCGTCGGCCATGAACGAGCGCGCGGGGGCGGGGGCTCCCGGCTGCGCCTCCGGGGTGAAATCGCGGATGGCGCTGTAGTGCGTGTCCCCGATGAACATCATGAAGGCGGGGGGCACCCGGGTGCTCTTGTTTTCGCCCATCCCGACATCCATCGATTCGATCGTCCACACCCCCTTGATCGACGGGGGCGCCGGTTCCGCGGCGCCCTCGGGGCTCGTCGCCACCGGAGCGGTGGAGCATCCGGCCATCAACAGAAGAAGGGAAATAAGACATAAAGCGGTACGTTTCATCGGAATCTCCTCGCGGTAATTTGCCCGCTCGACAGTTTGGGGACCTTCCGGGCCCATCCCCGGCTCCGTCCCCGCGGCCAGGTCCGAGCCTCCGGGCCATGACCGCCCCACTGTAGTCAAAGCCCCGCGGCCGATTCAATGAAAATTCGATTCTTGGACTTCGCCCGGAGCCGGTGTCTTGCTTTTCCAGGCCCAAATTTTCGCTCAAATTCGGACGCCCCCATTAGATAGGCAGGGAACATGCGCCCCGGGCAGGCACTCCTGCCTCCCGATTCGCCGCTGACCCGCCGCTGCGCCAGACGGGTGAAACACCCTGGAGAATTGGAGGCAGATGCCAACAATACTCAGGCATGGATCCTATCGATTCTTTTTCTATTCTGGCGATGGTGGCGAACCGGCGCATATTCACATCGAGCGAGACAACAAGATTGCCAAGATCTGGTTGGATCCCATAGAATTGGAAAGTAGCGAAGGATTCGGCAGGATTGAAATCAATCAAATCCTGAGAATCACCGAAAGAAACCAAAGGCGCCTGAAGGAGGCATGGAATGAATACTTTGGCGCATGAAATCGAGCCACCGATAGCCGAAAACGTCAAGGTGACCGACGATACCCTCCGTGTGGACCTCCGCGACGGCCGCACCATTTCCGTCCCCTTGGCGTGGTTCCCCCGCCTCCTGCATTCGACCCATGAGGAGAGGCTGAACTGGAGGCTGATCGGCAAGGGGCAGGGGATTCACTGGGAAAATCTGGACGAAGATATCAGCGTGGGGGGGCTGCTGGAAGGCAGGTGCTCCGGGGAAACCCAATCCTCCTTCAAAAAATGGCTCAGCGGCCGGGCCGCTCCCCTCACAACCCGCTCCAGCGGATGCATAAAAAAAGCGGATCGCTGAACCCCGCAGGCTGGTCTCAAGAACAAGGAGCAGGACGATGCGCTATCTAGTCGTTATCGAGGCTGGCGAAGCGGGATTCAGTGCTTACTCGCCGGACCTTCCGGGGTGCATTGCCGCGGGGCGAACGCGCCGGGAGGTCGAAGAACAGATGCGCAGCGCCGTCGAATTTCACATCGAAGGTCTTCGCGATGCGGGACAAGAAGTACCTCCTGGAACCAGCTGTTCTACCTATATCGAGATTCCTGCGTAAACAACCTCTTCGGCGCCAGGAGCCCCGCCGGACCTGAGGCGGTTAAGGATTGTTTTGCCGGACTCTCCCCGAGCCCGTTCCCCAATCTCATCCCCTGGCCGGTGATTCCCCCTTCCCAGATCCAAATCTTTGCTCAAATCCCCGCTCCCCCATTAGATAGGCAAGGAATCCCGGGCAGCGGTATTGGCGGCCCTGGTCATTCACCCAAAGGGAGGACAAAATGCCAACATCCCCGAACGGCGGCGGTCTCCCGCCCTCCTCTGCGCCCGCGGCAGATAAGCCCCGCCTTCTCGACCAGGTGCGGGAGGCGATCCGCACCCGGCATTTCAGCCCGAGGACGGAGGAGTCGTACGTGGCCTGGATCCGGAGATTCATTCTCTTTCACGGCAAGCGCCATCCGAAAGAGATGGGGGAGACGGAGATCGCGGCGTTTCTGAGCGCCCTCGCGGTGAAGGGGAGGGTGAGCGCGTCCACGCAGAACCAGGCCTTATGCGCGCTTTTGTTCCTCTACCGCGATGTCCTGCGGATACCCCTCTGCCGGGTGCAGGACGTGGTGAGGGCGAAGGTTCCCCGGCGACTTCCGGTCGTCCTGACCCGGGATGAAGTCGGTCGGGTCCTGGAGCAACTGCGGGGGACGGTGCGGCTCATGGTGACGCTCCTTTACGGCTCGGGTCTGCGGCTTCTGGAATGCGCCCGGCTGCGGATCAAGGATGTGGATTTCCAACTCCACCAGATTACGGTGCGGGCGGGCAAGGGGGACAAGGATCGGGTTACGCTGCTTCCGGCCACGATCGAGGCGGAACTGGCGCAGCATGTGGAGCGGGTACAGGTGCTGCATCGGAGGGACCTGGAGGCGGGCGCCGGCTGGGTGGAGCTTCCGGCGGCGCTCGAACGCAAATACCCCAATGCCGGGCGCGAGTGGAGCTGGCAGTGGGTATTTCCGGCCACCCGCGGCTACACCGAGCGGCGGTCGGGCCAACGCCGGCGGCATCACCTGCACGAATCGGTGCTGCAGAGGGCGGTAAAATCGGCCATTTTGAAGGCCGGCATTGCCAAGCCGGCCAGCTGCCATACCTTCCGCCATTCCTTCGCCACCCACCTGCTCGAGGCGGGCTACGACATCCGCACCGTCCAGGAGCTGCTGGGCCACAGCGACGTGCGCACCACCATGATCTACACGCACGTTTTGAACCGGGGCCCCGCGGCGGTCCAGAGCCCCGCGGATCTTCTGGCCTCCCCGCCTCCCCTTCAGATTAGGCCGACCGGATTTCGCAGTCTAATTCCGCAACCGTTAAAACCCAAAAAGGTGATAAGATGAGCCCCATTAGAAAGTTGAACTTAATACGCGCGGCTGCCGTATCCGGGTTACATGGACCAGCCACGCCGCACTAATAATTTTAGATGAAAGTGGAAACCCCCACCCTACGGGTGGGGTAATAGGGACTGGCTATGCCGGTCCCGAATGGGAATGGCCGTAAAGGCCGCTCACTGCTATCTTTGCGCGGAGTTGTTGCCACAACGAAAGCGCAAGGAGGGAGCAGTGAGCAGATTCCGTAAGTTATCACACACGATATGGCACTGTCAGTACCATGTTGTGTGGGTGCCAAAATATCGTTTCCGCATTCTGAAGGGGGAGATAAAGGCGTCCCTGGAATCGGGTATTCAAGCGATATGTGGTTTTGCCGGGTGCGAAGTTGTTGAAATGAATGTGCAGGCTGATCACGTGCACTTGGTGGTAATGGTTCCGCCGAAGATATCAATATCTGAGCTATTGGGGCGATTGAAGGGCCAAAGCTCAATGAGAATGTTTCAGCAGTTTCGGCATTTGAAGAGGAAACCCTATTGGGGGAATCATTTCTGGGCCAAAGGTTATTGCGTCGATACGGTTGGGCTGGATGCGGACATGATACGCAAGTATGTCCGCTACCAGGAAAAGAAGGAGCAAGAAATAGAGCAGCTACAATTGATCGATTAATTTTCATGATGGTGGCACAGCTTGCGGGCCCGCCCCCTTTGGGGGCAGGGCCTTGTCCCCCCTATGGGGGGATTATTTAAAGCCGCACCCTATGGGTGCGGATTCTTTACACAGAACTGTCTAATTGCTAGTTAGGCATTTATGAATAGAGAAGACATTGCAGAGATTGGCATTGATAAAGCCGAGAGGCTCTATGTGAAACCAGTCTCAACGGATTTCAACTTCATCTACCGATCTGCTATGGAAGTACATTGGAACCCCGAGGAAAAGCTTCTCTATTCACCCAAACCTAGAGAGTGGTCATACTTTGATTGGTACAAGCAAATTCACTCGGCAGCTAAAGATGAGTACGGCATTTTCTTAGTCATAACAGAAAATACAAAATGGGTAGGCGTTACAGCAGAGTTGCAAAGTGAAATCAGCCAGTTCTCCGTAACCAATGCCTAACAAGTCGTCCCAGCCGACCCCGTTCCGGGGCGGCTGAACTCCAACGTTCGGCAAAATAGTGAGGAATGGCTTGAAACTTGCAGCTCTCATGACTCTGTGTCTGACGGCGATCGCGTTGGCATGCTCTTTTTCCGGCGTTGTAGCAGAAGACCCCCACGCCGCGGTCGAC